>NZ_JAGGRD010000024.1:0-399 GCF_018613005.1 Paenibacillus sp. ISL-20 | reverse complement strand
ATTCACGCCGTGGTTGATGCTTTAGGTAATCCCCTGCGCTTTAAGCTGACAGGAGGTCAATGCCACGATTCGGTAACCGGCTACGAAATGTTAAAACAGATGGATCTAACGAAAAAACAGGTGTTGGCTGATCGAGCCTACGACACCAATCAAATTCTTCATTTGTTAGAGCAGCAATCAGCTACACCTGTGATACCCAGTAAGAAAAATCGCCGCAAACCAAGAAAATGGGATAAAGAAATTTACAAAGAACGGCATCTCATTGAATGTTTTTTCAATAAAGTAAAACATTATCGTCGGTTGGCGACTCGCTTTGATAAGTTAGCAAGCTCATTCAAGGCTTTTTTAACGCTGGCATCAATTATGGTCTGGCTCGCTTAGGTTTGCATACACGCCCTA
>NZ_JAGGRD010000023.1:146815-238896 GCF_018613005.1 Paenibacillus sp. ISL-20 | reverse complement strand
AGAAAGTCCGAGAACTAACGAATCGTAGTCGGTCCATATCGATGGAAGAGCGAATCTCCCGATTGAACCGATACCTGATGGGCTGGATGGGCTATTTCCGGATAGCTTCTGCCAAGAAGCACTGCGAGAGATTCGACCAGTGGATTCGGAGAAGACTCCGAATGTGCTTGTGGAAACAATGGAAACGAGTGCGGACGCGTCTGCGCGAACTACGGGCCCTTGGCGTACCAGACTGGGCAGCTTTCAGGATGGCAAATTCCCGCCGAGGTGCCTGGGAAATGTCTCGGAACACAAATAACGCCCTTCCAACTTCTTATTGGGAAGCGAAAGGGCTGAAAAGTTTACTTTCTCGTTATCTGGAGCTTTGTTAACCTTTTGGAACCGCCGTATGCGGACCCGCATGTACGGTGGTGTGAGAGGACGGGGGTTAGCCGCCCCCTCCTACTCGATTATGTATCGTCATTATGGTTGATGTGAATCGTATAGGTATTTTTGGACCCACGATAAATACACAATACTACAACGGAAAGTATAAGTCTATATTTTTTTCGGGAAACCCCTATACTTAGAGCTATTCTTTAGCATAGAGGGGGAATTTACGAATGCTGAATCCAAGCGAAAGCGCAGAGCGGGAATATCTAGAGTTTGTATTAAAGGAGCTTTACCGAGCATCGGAGGAATTAGAGGGGAAGGTGTCCGATTCGTATAAGGATATCATTGAAGCGAAGAAATATCTGTGGGTGAACATGGCCCAATTGGATGCGGCGGAACGAGCGGCCAACCGGGTTGATATTTCCTTATCAATTGATACGGGAGAGAAGACGGTGGCCAGGCTGCAAAAGATTCGGAAACTACTGGCCTCGCCGTATTTTGGCAGGGTGGATTTCCGAACGAATGAAACGATGGAAGAAGGTGCTTACTATATCGGCATCCATTCTTTCACGGAAGGAGGGAGTCAGGAGCATTTCATCTATGATTGGCGCTCGCCGGTAGCAAGCTTGTTCTATGATTACAATGTCGGTTCTGCGTCATATGAAGCGCCCATGGGCAGGATGCAAGGCGAAATTACCGTCAAAAGGCAGTACAAAATCAAAGACGGCCATATGGAATATATGATTGAGAGCTCCATGAACATCAATGACGACGTTCTGCAGAAGGAGCTCAGCAGCACGTCGGACGAGAAGATGAAGAATATTGTGGCTACCATCCAGCAGGAGCAAAATGCCATCATACGAAACGAAACCGCAAATGAGCTGATCATACAGGGGGCGGCAGGCTCAGGGAAAACCTCAGTGGCTCTGCATAGGGTAGCGTTTCTGTTGTACCGCCATAAGGAGACCTTGACTTCCAGCAACGTGCTCATTATATCCCCCCATAAAGTGTTCTCCGATTATATATCCAACGTTCTGCCAGAGCTTGGCGAAGAGAAAATCATGGAGGTTACGATGGAGGAGCTTGCTGCCAAAGAGCTGGGTGGATTATGTCAGTTTCAGACCTTCTCCGAACAGGTGAACGAAATCGTGAGCACCCATGACGAGCAGGTCATTGAACGGATCCGGTATAAGGCCAGTATGCACTTCGTACACGAGCTGGAGGCTTATATGAAATATGCAGATGAGCAGTTCCTCCTGCCTGCGGATATTCAGCTGAAGGGCGTATGTATTTTGGCTTCGGAGATCAGGGACATTTACCTTGACATCATGACCATGCCGCTCAGGCAGCGCTTGGAGAAGACGGCCTCCATCCTGTCAGGTCGGGTTCGTACAGAGGATGGGGAGAGACTGACTGCGGCAGAAGCCAAAAAGGTCAAAACCGCGATCAAGAAAATGTTCAAATTTCAAAATGCGCTCAGCATGTACAAGGAATTCTTCTCGTATAGGAACATACCGGACATGTTCGTCATGAAAGGAAGGAAAATGATCGAGTATGCTGACGTTTTTCCGCTGCTGTATCTCAAAATGTATTTGGAGGGAAGCACATCATACGATATGGTGAAACATCTGCTCGTCGATGAAATGCAGGATTATACACCGATTCAATATGCCGTGCTCTCCAAATGGTTTTCGTGCAAAAAAACGATTCTTGGGGACAGCAACCAGTCGGTCAACGTATATACGTCCACTTCACTGCATGATATCAAGGGCGTGTTTCCACATGCCGATACGATGGAGTTGTTAAAAAGCTATCGTTCCACGATGGAGATTATGGGACTCGCGAAGCGAATCCATCCGGGCAGCACCATGATTCCCGTGGAACGGCATGGAGAAGAACCGCAGGTGATCCGGTGTCGTGACGCCCGGGAGGAGCTGGAGTTCATTCAAGAGCTTAGCCGTCACTTTTTTGATTCCGGGATGCAGACGATGGGGATCCTATGCAAAACGTCTTCGCAGGCCCGGCAGATGTATGAGTCCATCAGGGAGCTTGAGGGCAGCGTGAATCTGCTCGATTTTAGCAGCGACCGTTTTCAGGATGGAATTACGATCACCTTCGCCCATATGGCAAAGGGCCTGGAATTCGATCAAGTTATCGTTCCTTTTGCGGACGCCGAAAACTATCGTTCCGAGATGGATCGAAGCTTACTCTACATTGCTTGTACCCGGGCTATGCATAAGCTATCGCTGACCTATTCGGGCGAGCCGGCACCTTGGTTGGCCGTGTGAGCTTGAGTCGAAAATCAGGATGGCGTCATCCATGTCATCCATAGGAACACCTTTTAAAAAAAGTCGCGACCGATGTTTGCGGCTTTTTTTCTTTAGATGATTGGAGTGAAATTACATCGATTATTGTTACTCTAGTATGTCTAAATTTGAATAAATCATATGCCGGTTAGGAAGGAGGACCGATTTATTTCTAGAACCTATTAATATGGGAGTATCACAGCAAACGTATGGAAGGAGGAAAACGTAACGGACTAATCAATCCAACAACGGGACAGGAAGTGATATGGGACATTGGACTCTCATCGAATACTTGGAGATTTTTTCAGGAAGACGTGGCCGTTTTATGTATTGTCGGTTTGCTGCCATTTGGTTGCTAACATCATTCACGTGAATTTCCCGAGGGTGCTGGGCAATTTCACGGATGAACTGAAGGATGGTTTATTGTCTGTCGATGGCATCGTGCGTTACAGCTGGACGCTGCTGGGAATCGGCGTCGGCTTTGCCGTCATCGGCGGCATCGGTCAGTTTCTGGTGATGTACACGGGACGGTATTTCGAATTTATGAACCGGCGCCGATTGTTTGTCCACTTTACGGAACTCAGTGAGCGATTTTATTCCAAGAATGGCGTTGGCAAGCTGCTAAGTTATTTCATGAATGACGTGACGACAGTAAGGGAAGCCATCTCGATGGGGATCAATCAGACAGCAAACTCCTCCATCCTTCTGGTCTCCACGATCGTCATGCTGCTAATAACGAACGTACCGCTGTATCTGGTGGCTGCGAGCATCGCCCCTTTGCTGCTGATTCCGGTTATTGTTGTTTGGCTCGGACCGATTATCAGGAGAAGATCGCTGCAGGTACAGGAAGCACTGGGTTTGATGACAGAATCCGCAGAGGAGCAGTTTGGAGGGATCCGTGTCACCAAGAAGTTCGCGGTGGAAGACACGATGAAGCGGCGCTTTGGGACGACGGTGGACCGCATCCGGGACAAGCAGCTGCGGCTGGTTCGCGTGTCATCGCTCTTTCAATCGATCATTCCGTTTCTGGGTGCCACCTCACTCATTATCGCCCTCTTATTCGGCGGTTACCTAACGATTCTGGGCAGCATTACGGTCGGAAACTTTGTCGCATTGACGCTTTACATTCGCATGCTGATGAATCCGCTGCAGCAGATTGGCAATGTCATTAATGTCGTTCAGCGCGCGAGAGCTTCGCTTGACCGATTGAACGACCTGCTTGGCAAGCAGGCCGACATTAAGGAACTGCCTGGTGCCAAGGAGCTGAATCAGGAGATTCCAGGCATCGAAGTGCGTGATTTATCCTTTTCCTATGATGATGTGAATGGTCAAGAGGAGGGGGCTAGACAGGTTCTGCGCGGCATTCAATTGGATGTTCCGCCTGGATCGACGCTGGGCATCATTGGCCGAACGGGAAGCGGCAAGACTACGTTGATGAAGCTGCTGCTGCGCACCTACGATCCGCCTCCAGGGAAAGTGCTGATCGGGGGCGTGGATATTCGGAAGCTTACATTAAAAAGCCTGCGCGAAGGGATCGCCTATGTTCCCCAGGATGGCTTCCTGTTCAGCTCGACCATCCGCGAGAATATTGCCTTCTATAAACGGGACACAGAGCCGGCTGTCGTTGAGGAAGCAGCGCGAAAAGCACGCGTGTATGACAACATCGCGGAGTTTCCGGATAAGTTCGAAACCCGCCTCGGGGAGCGCGGCATTACGCTTTCCGGAGGACAACGCCAGCGGACAAGCCTTGCACGGGGAATGATCAAGGATGCACCTATCCTCATTCTGGATGATAGCGTAAGCGCCGTCGACGCGGTGACGGAGACGGAAATCATGGAGACGATCCGGGATATCCGCGCTGGGAAGACTACGATCATTATTGCTCACCGGATCAGTGCACTGAAACATGCTGATGAGATCATCGTCCTGGATCAGGGAGAGATGGTTCAGCGGGGTACGCATGAAGAACTGCTGTCGAAGGACGGACTGTACCGGACGCTGCATGACATTCAGGAAGAGGGGATGAAGCATCATGGCACAGGCCATTAACAATTGGCAGCTGGACCAGAAGGCGGATCTGAATGCCCCTCAGTCCAAGCCCAAATATATATCCACATTTCGTGCTTTATCGGGTTATATGAAGGAATACCGGCTGATCTTTGCCGGGTTTATCGGCTGCACCTTGATTGCCATATCGGCGGAGCTGCTGCAGCCGTACCTGATGAAAATCGCAATCGATGATAATCTGATGGTCGGCAAGAACGATTTTCGGAGCCTGATGGTTATTTGCGGTATTTATTTTTTGCTATCGCTGCTAAGTATGGTGTTCACCTATTTGCAAAATAATTTGCTGCAAAAGGCAGGGCAGAGCATTGTAGCGAGCATTCGGAAACGGCTGTTTGCCCATATATCCAAACTGTCGATGTCTTATTTCGATAAAGTGCCGAGCGGCAGCTTGATTACACATGTGTCCAGTGATACCGAAGCGATCAATCAGTTTTTTAACCAGGTTCTGCTCAGCCTGTTCCGCGACGGCTTCACCTTGATCTTCATTCTCGTCTTGATGTTCCAACTCGATGTCACGCTGACCTTATACTGCTTGATCCTGCTGCCGATCATTGCGGGGATCGCCATTGCGTTTCGGCGTTATATGCGCCACACCTATCAGATGGCCAGAACGCGGTTATCCCGGCTGGTGGCCTTTGTGGCGGAGAATCTATCGGGGATGAATCTGACCCAAGTGTTCCATCAGCAGAAGGAGCAGGAGAAGCAGTTCGAGGTACGGAACGGCTCTTACTTCAAAGCGAACATTCGGGAGATCCGGACGAATGTGCTGTTTAACCGCTCCTACGAAATATTGAACAATTTGGCCATTGCGTTCGTGACTTGGCTCGGCGGACAAGCCGTCCTGGGGACAACGCTGGAGTTCGGTGTGCTGTATGCCTTTATAACTTATATCCGTTTATTCTTCCAGCCGATCAACACGATCACCCAGCAGTGGAATACGCTGCAGTCGGCAACGGTGGCGATTAACCGGATATGGGGTCTCCTGGCGATTCAGCCTGAGGTTACCGATCAACGCAAGCCGGTGACCATTGAGAAAGCAAAAGTTGAGGGGCGCGTTGACTTTGACCGGATCACGTTCGGTTACGAAGGCGGGGCACCGGTCATTCAGGACCTGGATCTTCATATCAACCCCGGAGAGATGATCGGGATCGTCGGAACTACCGGAGCGGGAAAAAGCTCGCTCATCAGTCTCCTATGCCGTTTCTATGATGTGAACGAAGGAAGCATTCGGATTGATGGAATCGACATTAGGGAGCTGGCACAGTCCGATCTGCACCGGATGGTAGGCCTTGTTCAGCAGGAGCCGTATCTCTACTCCGGGACGGTGCTGGACAATGTACGGCTGTTCGATGAGACCATCTCGAGGGAACGGGTGATCGAGGCTTGCCGCTTTATCGGTGCGGATTCGATCATCATGAGGATGAAGGAAGGCTATGACACCCGGTTGTCGGAGCGGGGGAGCGGCCTGTCCGCCGGCGAGCGGCAGCTGATCTCCTTCGCTCGGATCATCGTCTTCCAGCCCAAGATTCTCATTCTTGATGAAGCGACCGCCAATCTGGACTCGCACACGGAGCAGCTGATCCAGAACGCGCTGCAGCTCGTGGCCGAAGGGCGAACGACCCTAGTCATTGCCCATCGCCTATCAACCATTATGGGCGCAGACCGGATTTTGGTCATGAGCAAAGGCCGGATCGTGGAGCAAGGCACGCATCAGGAACTGCTGGACTCCCATGGGTATTATGAAGAGCTGTATCTTCACTCCCAAGGACAGAAGCAGGAGCAGGAGGCTGCCGGTTCATTGTATCGGACAAGATAACAGCTATAAATTCTTCCCAGAGGACAGAGCTTTCATTAGCTCTGACTTCTTTTTTATGAGGGGCCGATTATGGAAGCAGTAAGTAGTTATAGGGCACTTGTCAACAAGTCAATGAAGTTCAGAGCCGTTCTGGAGACGTGATGATCTCTCAGCCAGATCAAGGCTGTGGAAGCCGCAGCCGGGGTGTCCTTAATTTTGTAAGCATGAACAGAAGCAGGCAAGTGCTGCTTGACCAGCGTTTCGGGAACGATCGCCACGCCAAAACCCGAAGCGACCAAACGCAGCAGCAGCGAAATGTCGGAGCATTCGGCTGCGATGTTCGGCTGGAGTTTCTGTTCCGAGAATGCCATCTGGATCGTATAATACACGCCCAACCCTTCCGTGCTTGGCAGAATGAGCGGATACTGCGCAATATGAGGGAGGGTTATCTCTTGTTCGATGGATGGCTCAGAGGTGAGCATATAAAAAGGCTCCGTCTGCAGATGAAGGATCGAGAAATCATCCAATTCGAGCGGCAGGCGGACGATCGCTAATTCGAGCGACCGGTTTCTCACGAGCTCACAGAGCTGATACGACTCGTTCTGCTGAATTTTATATGAAACTTGAGGATATCTTGCTTTGAACTCCTGCAGCCATGACGGCAGTTCTACCGAAGATAATGTATTGATGCCAAGACTCAGTGCTCCCTTATCACCGTTCCCGACCTCTTTAACCTCGGCTTTGGCCTCTTCCATGAGTTGGGTCATCTGGAGCGCATATTTATACAGCGTTTTACCTGATTCGGTGATTTCGAGCCGCTTGCCTCTACGATATACCAAGACGGACCCGAGCTCTTCCTCCATCGCTTTCAGCTGCTGACTGAGAGGCGGCTGGGAAATATGAAGCCGGTTGGCGGCAAGCGAGATCGTACCTTCTTCCACGATGGCAATAAAATACCGGAGCTGTCTGATGTCCATAGGTTGAAACAATCCTCCTTGTATATGAAAAACCTTAGTGAATTCAATTTTTTAAGTATTTTTCATATGGTTCTGTCTCATGTTAGCATACCAATATACACGATAGAAAGAGGAGGGAGCATCGAGTGCTGCGTTTATCAGCGATTCTATTGATCCTTTTCCTGTCGGCCTGTCAACCTAATCTGGAGAAAGAAGAGGTGCAGAATATGGATCGTGAACTCATTGAATTTGCCGAGCAAGGCAATCCGGAGCAAGTACGCCAGCTTCTTCAATCCGGCGCAAACATCAATGCGACGGATGAGCAGGGAAGAACAGCGGTAATGGCTGCAACCTACCACAATCATGTCGGAACGGTAGAGGCTTTGATCCAGGCTGGCGCTGATATCAATATTCGGGATCATCAACTGAATAATGTATTTTTGTATGCCGGTGCAGAAGGAATGATGGACATTTTGCGGTTGGCGATCGAAGCCGAGGCGGATGTGACGTTGACCAACCGTTATGGCGGGACGGCTCTCATACCGGCCTCCGACCGCGGACATGTGGAGATTGTTCAAGAGCTGCTGACCCGGACCGACATCGATGTGAACCATATTAATAACTTGAACTGGACCGCGCTGCTCGAGGCTGTCATTCTCGGTGACGGCAGTGAGAATTATCAGCGCATCGTGAAGCTGCTGCTGGAGCATGGGGCGGACCCTCGGACTCCCGACTTGAATGGCGTAACTCCCCTGCAGCATGCCCGGGAGCGGGGATACCAAGAGATCGAACATATCTTATTGGACACTGTAAACGAAGAGCGAGGCAAATAGAAGGCAGGTATAAACGAGAAGGGGATGAACACTATGATCGAACAGAGTAATGCATATTGGCTGCTGCATGTCCGTCTGGAGACGGGTTACCGCTACGAGGATGACGTCGTGATCGGAACCGAAACGGGACTTTTTCATGTGAAAATAGAGAATGGGGCTTTCTCCGAGATCCGCCCTGCGGATGCTTTGCCTGATACGTTCTTGCCGACACGGGACATGAACGGGGATCTGATGCTCCCATCATTTAGGGATATGCATATCCACCTGGACAAAACCTATTATGGAGGCCCATGGAAGGCAACGAGACGTCCGTCTCACGGGATCTTCAGCCGAATCGAGGAGGAAGAGAGGCTGCTTCCGGAGCTTCTTCCTACTGCCAAGAAAAGAGCAGAGGGACTGCTTGATCTGTTGCTGCGCTACGGGTCTACCCATATTCGTTCCCATTGCAATGTGGATCCTGTTGTCGGCTTGAGAAATTTGGAGGCCACCTTGCAGGCGGTTGAAGGATACAGGGAAAAAGCTTTTGTTGAGATTGTAGCATTTCCTCAGCACGGCTTGCTTCGCAGCCAGTCCGTATCCCTGGTCAGGGATGCGCTCCGGAACGGAGCAGCGTTGGTTGGGGGCTTGGATCCCACAACAGTGGATGAGAACATGGAGAAATCACTGAACACCGTGATGGAGCTGGCTGTTGAAGCCAACGCTGGCATTGACCTGCACCTGCATGAGTCGTCACAAGTTGGGCTGAACACCTTTAAGCGCGTGGCTGACCTTACGGAAGAGGCGGGTTGGAATGGGAGAGTCACGCTCAGCCATGCGCTGGCTTTCGCGGACGTCTCACCAAGCGAAGTGGATGAAGTGGCGATTCGGTTGGCGGATCTGGGTATTTCGGTCACCTCTTCCGTACCGCTTGGCCGAACCATTCCGATTCCGCAGCTGCACCGCCGCGGTGTAGACATCTCGCTTGGGCAAGACAGCATAATGGACCATTGGTCCCCGTTTGGCAAAGGGGATAATCTGGACAAAGCGGGCACGCTGGCCGAACGCTTCCATATGTCCGATGAGCGTTCGCTCGGACAGGCTCTCGGGTTTATTACGGGAGGCGTGACGCCGTTAGACCAGGACGGTCGCTATGCTTGGCCTAATGTCGGAGATGCGGCGGACGCGGTGATCGTAGAAGCCAGCTGCTCCGCAGAAGCCGTTGCCAGGAGGTCACGGCGCCGGGCCGTGCTGTTCAAGGGAAAACCAGTTTACGAATCATGATAAAGAAACAGCCGCTGCATGCCGGACTTTTCCGGTGTGCAGCGGCTGTTGTTGGTTAATGGGTTACGGAGTTGTTATTCCCTGAAGTAGGGAGACTCCGCTATGATTTCCTTCCAGGGAATATAAGTAGCCTCCACCACGGATTTACCGCTCTGCCTCAAATATTCGGTTACGATCCGATAGCCGATGGCGTAACCCGCATAAGGCGGAATGCCCATCTTCGTGAACCCGTAAAAGTCCCCTTCCAGATCCCCGAACATGTAACCTCGTATCTCATTGAACCCGGTTATGAGCAGCGCTTTCTGGTAGCGCGGCAGGAGCTCGCTGTGCTGGTCCTCGTCCAGAGAATGAACCCAGGGTCCCAAGTGATCCTCCCCGTACATCTCGGCGGCAAAAGCTTCGGCGAGTCCTTCCAGCACAAGGTATTGAGCGACCGTTGTCTCTGCGCTCCATGGCTCGTAAGAGAGCCGGACGTTATGATGGAATTCATGTGCCGTAATGGCTGCGAGCCTTGGCAGATTATAATCGTTCGGCCACACAACAACCATGATTTGCCCCGGCGTTCCCCCTGAACCTGTATATCCGGGATGCGGGCCGAACCGCTCATGATCACCGAGCGCTAGGGTGAAGAGCAATTCCCCCAGCTCAATGCCGTGAGCTTGCGGTTTCAATGCAGTATAAGCCTTCATCACGGCTTCCTTGCACCGGCTCCAGGAGCCGGCTTGTTCAAGTCGGGACAAAGCCTGGAGCGCCTCTTCAGGATGAGCGGCCAAGCGGTATAATCCCAGCAGCTGCGTCATATCGTAATCGTCCTGCCCTTGAGGCATACGCTTACGTATCGTGTCCATAAACGGCTGAAGCGGCTGATTCACAAGCTGCTCATATGCGGAGCTCCGCAGCTCAGGCGCAGATTTCAAAGCTTGTTGTTGATGGGTTAGTGTATCGATAGCGATCAATTGCATGTTGATTTCCTCCTCTAACCGGAGCATGGCTGCTCCGTATTATCATGAGGATAATCCTTTACGCTGCGTGAAGGTCAAGCCCCTTATTGACGAACGCTTTTGACAATGAAGCCGTCTCCTGCCTTGTTCGGATTAGAAGGAATGGAGGTGACGCTTAGATTCTGAAGCATAATGCCACCATCATCCGCCGTGAGTTTGGGGCTTTTCCCATTGACGCGGCAGCAGGAGAAGGCGACAGGGGATAATCGTGCCATTGTTGCAAGCGCCCCATTGACCTGCGGCGCTTCGACGATCCATTCCGCCGAGGTCTGAGGACCATTGTACCGTTTTAGTGTTCGAAAGATCCAATTTCGTGATACGTTTCGAAGGCAGATTAACCAGTTAGAACCGCTGCGCTTGCTGATGCTGGCATGCATCCGATCCCCCGGCTGAATTGGCAGCGGAATGATCGTAACCGAGGCGGGGAGAATCTCCCACCATGCATAATAGTAAGCCTTATCGTCTATGAATTCATGACCCGTTCCGGTCTGTATCAGATTGCTGTTGCCGAAGCCGTCTATTCCGATCCATGCGGACGAATAGGTCGCTGCACGGCTTGGACGAACATACGGCACATTCCATTTGGCGGAGATCTGTCTGTAAGCACCCTTTTTTCCTTTGAGGCTGTATCCGCTCCAATTGCTTGAAATCCATCCGATGTTACGACGGGGCTTGGCTGAAGTGTCAAGTTGGCAAATGTGATTCCACTTATCTATCGTGAGAATCCCCATATCTCCACCGCCTTTACTAGATTGATAGTATATCTAATGAAGAATCGGTAGAGATGGTATGGGTTTTCTGTTAGAAAGTTTGTTTAGATCTTGGTGTACCCATGAAGAGAGCTAGAGGAGTCCGGCAATTTCATGGGGCTCGAAATCGTATTTGCTGCCGCAAATATGGCAGACAAGTTCAATCGGTTCTGCTTTCATAACAGCGTACTTCAAATCTTTCTTTTCTAGTGAATGAAGTATGGGGTATAACACTTCTTTTGAACAGCCACAGAAATGTTGAATCGGGATGCTCCCGACAATCTCTATATCTTTGAAAATCTTGCCGGGTATCTTCATGAGATCGTTGGATTTATCCGCCAAAATGTACTGATGCATTCTGAGCTCCTTTTTTATCTGCTGAATCCGATGCGGGGGGCAGCCGGGAAGAAGTTGAACCATGATACCTCTACTTAAAACAATTTCATCGTTCTCATTAAATTGGATATAACTGTAGAAATCGGTGGATGTTTGTTCGCTTTGTTGATAGTAATGTGACAAGTCATCTATGATGTTACGATAAGGCATATCCGTAATTCCGGTGAACAAGCTGTTCATGCCTAAATCCTTCGTTATATGAATGCTGCCCTTATCACCGACTATTTGTTTAAGATGTATATGATTCAGCTGATCCGGGGTTATGTGTACCAGTTCATCACTGAGGTATCCCCGCACATTCCCCATGCTGTCTACATCAGCAAAAATTTTATGACGCGCATTACTAAACTTGATTTTTAAGCTTAATCTTTGATTGTCTTTTAATGTTCCTATAATCAGACAAGCGGAGGTTATGGTTTGTCCCCATGCTGTTTTGAGCAGTTTGTGCATCGACGGGGGATGGCACATATCGTTAAGAAGTTCTGTATTCTCTACAAACAAAATGCGCACTTGATGATTGTAAGCTAAAGTTTGTAGTACGAAGTTTCCATTCTGCATTGTATCCTATAGTCCTTTCTGATGGTATTTACTGTTGAAAAGTAGTTGGATCGTATTATTTGCAGTATAATTCCTGACGTAGCGTCAGGTGCAAGAGGGAACAAAGCTTCTTACATTATGATTGAGTCGAATCGTTCAACTATTCTTGGGAGGGGATCGTATCCGTAAGCGAAATTGGAAAGTCGGTGAACTTGCGAAGCGCACAGGGATAACCG
The DNA here is from genome assembly GCF_018613005.1 of Paenibacillus sp. ISL-20. Lineage (NCBI taxonomy): Bacteria > Bacillati > Bacillota > Bacilli > Caryophanales > Paenibacillaceae > Paenibacillus > Paenibacillus sp. ISL-20. The sequence goes on along the minus strand of NZ_JAGGRD010000023.1, from coordinate 226,388 downwards.
TTCGAACGCTGCACCATTATGATCAAATCGGGCTATTTTCCCCCTCGGAAAATACGGAAGCGGGTCACCGTCTCTATACCGAAGCCGACGTAGCTAAACTGCATCAAATCATGACCTTGAAGCAGTTAGGATTCTCATTGGAGGATATCAAATTAACCATGAATGAATCGGGACATTCTCTTAGAGAGATGATGGATATTCAGCTCGCTCAATTGAACGATCAAATCGAATTTTTGACGGAGCTGCGTAGTCGAATCGAGGGAATCGATAAGTTGTTCCTATCAGGAGAACACGTGTCTAGTGAGCGTTTAATGATGGCGATTCTGTTGATGAGGATGACGGAAAGTCGGCATTTTAAAGCACCGCAATCCGAAGAGATGAAGAAATGGTTCAGCCTGGTGAAAGAAAACGAACTGGAGGAATTGCAGGCTGAAGGGGCTCGGCTTCTTTCCGAATTTCGAAGGTTATATGAGAAGGGCATGGCACCACATGAGGACGAGGTGAGGATATTGGCGAAGATTTGGAGTGAAAAGATGTCGTCATGGGTTCATATAAATGAAGAGTTTATTCATTCAGCAGAGCAGTACTATGCGGAGTATCCGGATGATGCATTATCCTATGGGATGGACAGAGAATTGTACAATTTTATCAAACAAGCGGTGGACGTTATAACCACAGATGCATGAATTTTGCTTGACGGAACGAAGGTGGAAGTGGGTTCATTCAATTACCTCCAATCGTCCGTGGAAGAGAACGACGATGTCTCGGTTATCATCGAGGATCAAGCGACAGGCGCAAGTTTTGAATCGGCATTTAATAACATGTGGAACGATGGGGAGGCATTCAAGGATTATGGATTATAGCCGCCCCATTCCCGTGATCCCGTCTTAAGGGAGATGCCGTAAGGCAAAAACAAACAGGATCATCGCCCCTAAAGAAGTGATGGTTCGTACATGATTCCAGGGCACCCAGCGTCTCAGGTAGTTAATCCATACCTCGCCTCCGGCACCGCTACCTGGGTCAACCGCGGCCAGTGCGTCGTTTAGCGGGACGTTGAACGCCATCGTTACGATGAATCCCGCTAAAAAAAGCAGGCTGGCGGCAAGCAAGTACAACGAGCCGGGTTCCCCCCAGCGCATGATGGATAATACCGCAAGCACGATACTGGTTAATGCAGTACCTGTAAACAATGTGCCGAACAAAGGATTGAGAATGGTTGCATTGATGGACTGCATGGCATGAATCCCCTGTTCATTGGGAATCCGGGCCAGCGCTGTCATTATAAAAGACGAGAAAGCGAAGAACAGCCCGGCTATGAGTCCCGATCCTGTTACCGAGAATAAAGCCAACAAAAAAATCAAGCGGTCACTCATGGATGGTATACCTCCAATGTCATAGGTTATTACTGGTATGGTTCCAGTATACTCATTTAATTGTTTGTACATGCAAATATAATTGGATTTCCAGCAAAAGTAAAGACCTAAATAGGCAGGAACTTCATATCAATCAATAGACTCGGATTTATCTATTAATATTTTCTATTTCTGGTAATTAGTTGATTGCATATCCCGTTATGAAAATAAAGAATACAATGAGAAAATGCAGAAGGAATGGCCGTTGCAGGTCGCTTGCATATAGAGCGGCCTTTTTGTCACGAAAAAAAGTTCAGAATATCCCCACTATTTTCAAAATAGAGTTATATATACGCTCTCGTAAGCGTATACAAAATTTGGATAATATATCAAATTGCTGCAGCCAAAAGGAGGGATTCGTATGAAGTCAGGCAAGAGGGGTTTTTGGCTAGTAACGACGGCTTTATTAAGCGTTTCTTTGTTATTCGGTTGTACCGGAGGTAAGGGAACCCCAGCCGATACCGGTGAACCAGAGCCGGGAAAGGATGGAGAGACAGCCAAGAAAATCATTATCGTGACGTTTCGGGATGACGGAATCGGCGAGAACGGAGCGTTCTATAAATGGCTCAAGGAAGTTTCGGCTAGCTACCCCGACAAAAGCGTAGAGATTAAGCCGACACCGATTCAGGCATCGGAAGGCGATTATTTTGCCAAGGTGGCCTTGGCGCTCAAGTCCAAAGATACGGCGCCGGATATCGTGACAGAGGATACCTTTATCCTGAACTCTGATGCAAGCGCAGGTTATCTGGAACCGCTTGACGATAAATTGGCGGCATGGGAAGACTGGGGCAACGGTTCCTTCATTGAAGCGATGAAGAAGGGGGTCACCGCCAGCGATGGCAAGGTGTACGGCGTACCGTACAATACGGATTCCAGGGGCCTCTGGTACAACAAGGACATTTTCAAACAAGCGGGTCTTCCGGAGGATTGGCAGCCTAAGAACTGGGAGGAGGTCTTAAGCGCTGCGCGAACCATCAAGGAGAAGGCACCTGACGTTGTGCCAATCTGGATGAACATGGGCAAGGCTACAGGCGAAGCAACCTCCATGCAAACCTATGAAATGCTGCTCTACGGAACAGGCGAAAGACTGTATGACGATGCCGGAGGCAAATGGATTACGAAAAGCCAGGGCATTCTCGATGCGCTGACCTTTGTGGAGACGGTCAATAAGGAGAAACTCGGACCGCCGCTCTCCAAAGTATTGAATGGTCAGGCAGGCAACACGGCTTCCCGCGAATACCTGCCGCAGGGCAAGCTGGCGATTTCGCTGGATGGATCCTGGATCACGGGCAACTATATGGAATCAGGCGCGGCGCCATGGCCTGAATACCAAGATGTGCTCGGCTTCGCGCCGATGCCGACCAGCCAAGGGCAGGACCCTGGGTCGATCACATTGGCCGGAGGGTGGGCGCTGTCGATTCCAAGCAACTCCAAGAACAAAGACGAGGCTTGGGAATTTATCAAATATGCGCTAAACAAGGATAATACGCAGAAGCTTGTCATGTCCTCAGGGAATATCACGGTACGTGCCGATGTGGCCAAGGATCCGGAATATACAAAAATGCCGTTTAACGAAATCGCGACCGAATACCTGGAGAATGCAGAGTTCAGACCGGCGCAGGAGAAGTATCCGGAAGTGTCGACACAGATTCAGACGATGGTGGAGTCTGTGGCAACAGGAACATCGCCTGCGGATGCCATGAATAAATATGCGCAGGACGTCACCCGTATTGTCGGAGCGGATCATATCCTAGAGAAATAATCGGCTATACGCACAAAATCAGCTTGCTCAAGCGCTCCATTCATCGCGGAGGCTTGGGCAAGCGGTTTTTCAGATCATTTGCATGGAAGGAGAAGACACATGAGCAGTCTGTCCGTAGACGTTTACCCGAAACGAAGAAAAACGTATACCTGGCTCTTTTTTTTGCTTCCTTCAATCGCGATTATGCTCGTGTTTTTTATATATCCGATTCTGTTAACATTCTTCTATTCCTTCACCAACCTGGCGTTAACCGGCGAAGCGGCGAGGGAGCTTAAGTTTATCGGCCTTGACAACTATGCCCGGATGTTCCAGGACCCCACGGTTCGAATCAGTATATGGAACACGCTGGTTTTTCTCATCGGCTCGGCGGTTATCGGGCAGCAGGTGCTGGGATTTCTGATCGCCCTGCTGATGAAGCAGAGGAACAAGACTTTTCGGCGAGTGATTGGAACGATTGTGCTTGCGGGCTGGGTGACGCCCGAGATTGTATGCGCTCTTTGCTTGTACAGCTTCTTCGGGGATGAGGGCACGCTGAATGCGATTATCACTTTTTTTGGATTTTCGGAAGTGACCTGGCTGTTTACCGTCCCGATGCTGACGATCATTCTTGCGAACATTTGGCACGGTACGGCCTTCTCGATGCTGGTATTTCAAGCTGCGCTGGATGATGTGCCTAACGAAATTGAGGAAGCGGCGGTGGTGGATGGAGCCTCCAAGTGGAAAATCTTCACGCGCATCATTATCCCGTACATTAAAAGCACCATTACAACCAACATGATGCTGGTTACGCTGCAGACGCTTGGGGTGTTCGGACTCATCTATGCGATGACCGGGGGCGGTCCGGGTAATTCCACGACGACCCTGCCGATCTTCATGTACAATCAGGCGTTTGTGAACTATCAATTAGGCTATGGAACCGCCATTTCGCTGCTGCTGCTGTTGATCGGGATTGTGTTAAGCCTGCTGTATATCAGGTCGATGAAAGAGTAACCAGAGGTGAGATCATATGAATGCCAAACAACGTAAATTAATCTATCGAATTCTTCCGTACGCGATCCTTATGGGGATCGGCATTTGCTTTGTGCTGCCACTGCTCTGGGTGCTTGTGGCTTCCGTCGATCCGAATGCGATGCAATCGCTGAAGATGCCCAGCAAGGTTACCGGGGCAAACTATGTTGAGGTGATTACCAGCAGCGAGAACCAGCGCGCTTATCTGATTGGTCTGGTGATGTCGCTTGGCCAAGCCGTAATGGTTGTCCTTCTGGCGCTGCTTGCAGCGTACCCGCTATCCCGTTATCAGATGAAATATAAGAAACCCTTTATGCTGACCATTCTGTTTATGACATCACTCCCGATTACGGCTGTTATGGTGCCTGTGTACCAGCTGTTCCTGGGGCTGAAGCTGTATGACAATATTTTGGGTGTCATCTTGTTCTATGTCGCGTCGTCCATGCCGTACGGGATATGGATGATGAAGAATTTCATGGATTCCGTGCCGAGCGATCTGGAGGAAGCCGCCTGGGTGGACGGCGCATCGGTGTTTACGGGAATGCGCAAGGTGGTGGCACCGCTGATGGTTCCGGGTATTTGTACGGTGGCTATTTTTACCTTCTCGGGCAGCTGGGGCAATTTCTTCGTTCCGTATATCCTGCTGCAGTCGCCTGAGAAGTTCCCGGCTTCTTTGAAGCTCTATCAGTTCTTTGGGCAGTATGGCATGGTTGACTACGGCAGCTTGGCCGCCTTCTCGGTGCTGTACGCCATCCCGGCAATTATCATGTACATTCTCTCCCAGCAGTTCATGTCCAAGGGCTTCGGGCTGCAGGGCGGAACGAAGGGATAGGGGGAGCTAACGAATCAGCTGTTGAGTAAATCTTAACAGCTTTTTTTCGCTGGGAATATTTGTTATGCTTTAGTTATGTATTTCACATGATGACGCTTACAGCATAGATGCAATGATACCTTTCGCAAGCTGAATGGAGGAGAACAAGTTGGGAGTTAAACGCATTGTCGCAAATGTCGCAACGAAAGATATCGCCGCAGCCAAGACGTTTTATCAAGATGTGCTGGGTCTGGATATGTTAATGGATCATGGGTGGATTGCCACTTACGGCTCGCAGGAGAGGATGAGCATACAGATCAGCTTTGCTTCCGAGGGAGGTGGCGGCACGCCCGTCCCGGATCTGTCGATCGAAGTGGATGATCTAGAGGCTGTACTGGAGGATATGAGGCGGGCAGGCTTTTCCATTGAATATGGACCCGTTGATGAGCCTTGGGGAGTAAGACGTTTTTTTGTCCGCGATCCGATCGGGAAGCTGGTCAACATTTTGATGCATCTGTCACATGATTGAGTGTACGTTGGTCAAGTCGGTATCCTCGCATTGATGCTTATATGCTGCCCAGTACATAAGGATGAGCATATATGATATACTGTTTATAATATAAACAATTATCAATTGACATCAGAAGCTTGGATGCAGAAAGGATACACAGATCATGCCAAACGATGAGAGTATGGATCCGGATATTGGATCCAAGCTGCCCGGAGGGGCGGCTCTGAGCTGGGGATTGGTAAAGCCGCCGCAGCGGGGACCGAAACGGGAGATGAGCCTGTCGCAGATTGTGCAGACAGCTATCGACATTGCTGATAAGGAAGGGCTGCCGGCGGTCTCCATGAATCGGATCGCATCCGCTTTGGGTTTTACTGCCATGTCCCTGTATCGGTATATTTCCAGCAAGGATGACCTGTTGCTCCTGATGCAGAACGCCGTGTGCGATATTCCTATCCCCTCTGAAGATTCTGCAGACTGGCGCGAGAATATGCGAATCTACGTCAAATCGACGATGCAGGTATTCCGGGACCACCCCTGGTTCGGTGACATACCGATTGCGGGTATCCCGATTACGCCGAACAACCTGCGATTTATCGACTGGGGTCTACGCTTCATGAAGGACATGCCGTTGAATGATTATGAGCGGATGTCTTTGATTCTCTTGTTAAGCAATTATTCAAGATCAAGCGGTATGATGCAGCGGGACATGGATCGCGCCCTGCAGGCAGGATCCACCCCGGAACAATTTAGCGGACTCGATTATACGGCCGCGCTGAAACAGCTTGTGAAGCCGGATCGGTTTCCGTTCCTGCATCCGGTTGTGATGTCGGGGGTCTATACGGAGGAGAATCAGGAAGAGAACCCTATCGGCAGCGACATTGATTTCGGGTTAGAACGCATTCTGGACGGCATTGACCACTATCTCCAGGCAAAGACACAGCCCGGACAGTCGGGCAAGTAATGTTATCGGTCAAAGTTACAGTAACAGTAACAGTAACAGTAACAGGTCGTGGTTGATAAGAGAGTGCAGTAAGAAAATGGCCGCAAGAGAGTGCAGTAAGAGAGTGCCGCAGCTGAGCAAAAAAACCGATCCTCGCATGAGGATCAGTTTTTTTTTGCTGATTGATTAAGCCTAAAGCGGGCGTTTTATCAACCATATGCATATTTAGCGTCGTCCGGCTTTTCTCTTAAACGTCCACATGCTCCATACCATGGACCCGACAAGGATGAACAGACACCATCCAATTGCCCAGCCGATGTGATCTTGGATAGAACCTCCCGTTAGCAACCCGCGAATGGACTCGATGACCGGCGTGATCGGTTGGTTGCTTGCGATCCCTTGCAGCCATGTCGGCATCGTCTCGGTAGGAACGAAGGCACTGGAGAGGTAGGGGAGGAAGAGCAAAGCGAACCCATAGCTGCTGGCCGCTGCCGGACTGCCTGCAACGAGGCCGATGGCGGCATAGAGCCAAGTGAAGGCAAAGATGAAGAGCGCGATCAAACCGATGGCGAGAATCCAATCCAGAAGTCCGGCCGAAGGCCTGAATCCAACGAGCAGAGCCACTGCGATGACAACACCTGTCGCCAGCATGTTTCGGGCAAGGCTGGCTACCACATGTCCTGTAATGACACTCATGCTTTGAATGGGCATGGTGCGGAAACGGTCAATGATGCCATTGGTCATATCCTGAGAGACATCTACGGCCGTGCTGGATGATCCGAAGCCAGCGCATAGCAGTATGATTCCCGGCACCACGTAGTCTACATACTGTCCGCCGGGATCGAGGGCGCCGCCAAATACATAGGTGAACAGAAGCATCAACATGATCGGCAGCATCATTGCCGTTATCATCGCCTCCGCGTTCCGGATGCTGTGACGTAAGCTGCGGCCGATAAAGACGCTCTGGGTGACCGCAAAGGACGTTGTTTTTGTGTTCGAAGTTATTCCTCTCATCATACGATTTCCTCCAATTTCTTGTCGGTTAGCGACAGGAATACATCATCCATATTTGGTCTATGAAGACTTACGCGCGTCTCATTCGGTAGCAGGCGAGTGAACTCTTGAAGCGTCTGCGCGACGTCCCCAATGCTGCCGCTTGTCGGAATCCTGTGAATCACCTCGTCGTGTTCGTCGCGGAGCTCCAGCACTTCTCCTCCGACCCGGGTCTTCAGCTCGGCCGGACTTCCCTCAGCAACGACTCGCCCGCCATCCAGGACCGCGATCCGATCCGCGAGTTGATCCGCTTCCTCCAGATACTGCGTGGTTAGCAGTATGGCAATGCCCTGGCTCTTCAACTGCAGAATGATATCCCACAGGGTACGGCGGCTGCGTGTATCCAGTCCCGTGGTCGGTTCATCCAGGAACAGCACGGGCCGCGGCACAACAAGACTGATCGCAAGATCAAGCCTTCTCTTCATCCCGCCCGAATACATCTTCACGCGCTTGGCTGCAGCAGCTGCGAGATCGAACTGTTCGAGCAGTTCGGCCGTTCGCAGGCGTGCTTCCGCTGCGGATAGACCGGACAGCCTGCAAATCATCCGCAGGTTCTCTTCCGCGGTCAATACTTCGTCGACGGCGGCAAATTGGCCAGTCAAACTGATGGACCTCTGGATATCCTGCTTGCTCTGGCTGAGATCATACCCGTTGATCCGCACACTGCCTGCATCGGGCGTCACCAAGGTTGATAGGATGTTGATGAGGGTTGTTTTGCCGGCCCCGTTGGGACCGAGGAGGGCGAACACGTTTCCTGCCGGCACGTTCAGGTTGATCCCGTCCAGGACGGTTTGATGTCCAAAGCTTTTGCGCAGTTGGCGAATCTCAACAGCATAGTTACTCATGTAAGGTTCATCTCCTTAGATATAATTGTATATATAATAAACAGTTTAATTGATAATTAGTATATAGTGTAAACAGTTAATATGCAATATGATTTTTTTAGGTTTGGATTTGCTTGATACAAAGGATCACGGTGGGTGTAAAGGGCACTAAAAAGAGCCTGACATGATGTATCAAAAACATCATGTCAGGCTCTTTTTATGAATTTAAGCCAAGGTATGGGCCAGCTTGTCGTTACGAACGATCCGATTCGTCATGAAGCTCCAATTCAATGACGGTATTGCGTTTGTCGGGGAGCGGATAGGTGAAGTGTTCAGGCCGCGCGAAATTAACGAATGCGTCTTCGACGAATTCGGCGGCGCTCCATGGGCGGCTGAGGAACAATTCGTATCCGTCTGCGAGCAGACGGGCCTTCTTCACCTTGTCGGCCATGCCGATGAGATTGATCGGTCCGATGGACTCCTCAAAGACGTGGGCGTACAGCGTATTGCCTTTTTGGGTGTACCGACCCCAATCCGGCTTGGGATACTCGGCGGCCGCGCAGCCATAGATACTGTCGCCGTTCTTGCTCATCCAGTCACCGATTTCCTCCAGCACGTCGAGGCTCTCCTTAGGAATGACGCCTCTCGCGTCAGGTCCGACATTCAGCAGCATGTTGCCGTTCTTGCTGACACATTCCACCAGTTTGCGGATGATCGTGGTTGCCGATTTGTAATTGCGGTCGGCTGCTGCATAACCCCAGTTGTTATTCAGCGTGATGCAGGCTTCCCATGGGATCGGGGCACCTGTTTGATCCACGACACCGTGCGGCGGAATGATCTGCTCAGGCGAAGCGAAATCTCCGCTGTAAACGGAAGGATCGGTAGTATAGATGCTGCCTCCGCTCTCGCCGCTGCCTTCAAGCCGGTTATCGATGAGAATGTGCGGCTGCAGCTCGCGGATCATCTTCATCAGCTCGGTGGCGCGCCATACTTCACCGCGCATGTTACCATAGGAGAAGTCAAACCACATAATATCAAGCTTGCCGTAGCCTGTTAGCAGCTCCCGAACCTGCCCGTGCATGTAATCCAGGTATCGGTCGAAGTTTTTCGGATCGCGCTTGAAGGCCTCGTTGGCGCGCATCGGGTGAATACGGTCTCCATAGGCCGGATAGTCCTCATGGTACCAGTCGATCAGCGAGAAGTAGAGGCCGACTTTAAGGCCTTCTTCACGGAAAGCTTCCAGAAACTCCTGCACGAGGTCCCGGCCGGCTTTGGTATTCGTTGATTTATATTCCGTCAGCTTGCTGTCGAACAAGCAGAATCCGTCATGGTGCTTGGCCGTCAGCACCGCATATTTCATGCCTGCTTTCTTGGCCGCTTTGGCCCACTCCCGAGGATTATAGTCAACGGGATCAAATTCATCGAAATAGGTCTGATAGTCTTCGATGCTCATCTGTTCCGTGCTTCGGAGCCATTCGCCTCTGGCCGGAATGGAGTAGAGCCCCCAGTGGATGAACATGCCGAAACGGTCGTTCTGGAACCATTGCACACGCTGGTTTCGATCGTGGATGACTTGATTGGTTGGAGTGGTAGTTGTTGTCATGGATTCAAACCTCCGATTCTTGGAATTGTCGAGTTTGATTTTAACAAGAATGTGTTAGTATGAATAGATAATTACTTAACTCTGACGGGTATTATAATAACTTTAGAGGATAATCGAAAATGAAGAATGAACGAAATGAACATGAAGCCATTCAGCAGATGCTCCTGAACATGCAGGTTCAGATCTGGGAGGCCGAAAGAACGCAGTGCTGGCCGGAGTGGAAGGAATTCGACTACACCGTGTCATACAACAAGCTCTATTTTATCCTGGATGGGGAAGGATGGGTGAAGATCGGTGATGAGGAGTTATATCCTGTCCCGGGGCAATTGGTTCTGATGCCGGCACGGACCAGGCAATCCTACTCTGTCATCAGCGGCCGCCCCTATCTTAAATACTGGTCGCACTTCTCGGCGACCGTAGGCGATTCCGATGTGTTTTCCTGGCTCAACGTTCCCTATTGCTATGATTTGTCGGGGAACGCAGAGATGCCGGCATTATTCCAGCAGCTGGTCGATGCGCATCGCTCCGATACCATCGCCGCGCGTTTGCGGGAAAAGTCGGTGATGCTGGACATCCTGTCCCGAGTGTTCGAACACCAGCACCCGCAGATTCATAAGGACAAAATGGAAGATATGGGCAGGCTCCACAAAGTACAGCAGTACATTAAGAATCATCTGCATGAGGAGATTACGCTGGAGCAGATGGCGGGGACACTGCATCTGCACCCGAATTATTTTATTAAGTACTTCAAACGGCATTTCGGCATCACGCCGCAGAAATATTTAAGCCTCAAACGGATGGAGCAGGCCAAACTCATGCTGAGAACGACCCCTCTGAGCATCAAAGAAATTGCGGACGCAACCGGCTTTGAATCGGCAAACTATTTCTCGAAAACGTTTCGTAAAGAGGTTGGTTACAGCCCCTCGGAATACCGGAACAATATATAGCAAAAAGAGGCTGTCCCTGAAATTCGATTCGGGGACAGCCTCTTTTCTTCAGATCAGGTATATCTAAAAACCTTTTCCTCCAAGCGGTTTAAGCTTGAGCGGCTCCGCCCCGGCGATCAGCGGCCGTCCGCGCTGGAGCAGCCCGGACGTATCGGCTCCCTGCAATGAAGCGGCATGCGCGTCTTGGCTGCTCCACAATTCCGTGACCCATACGGCATTTGGATCGCTGTCCGAAACGTTGACGATATAGAGTTCACAGTCTTTGTTATCGCTAAGCATCGCTGCTGCTTCGAGCAGGATCTCCGCAAGTTCATCCCGTTTGCCGGGATGGGCAATCAGCTTTCCGTACATCGCGAATTTCTCCATCGGGTTCATCCTTCCTTTTTGGTCATGTCGCTTAACATGCGTTCGTAATGGATCGCTATGCTTGTCGTGATCTCTGACAGTTTCAGAACGAGAGAAGCGGGCTCCAGAATGGTTAAAGATTTGCCATAAGGGAGAAGGAAATAGGGAACATAGGACGTCAGCGAAGACGTATCCAGTCGGAAATGTGCTTCTCCATCACGGCGCTTCACAAGAGTATGTCCAAATAACCAATGCTGGCTTAATTCATTCAGAACATGATCATGGCCTTGGATGACGACATGGACCAGCGGTTCATGGCTGCCTTGATCGGGCAGCAGACTGCCAAGCAGTACATCCTTGGCCGAAAAATCAGCGGGCCGTTCAAATACATGTTCTGTCAGCTCCAGCCCGATGATCCGATCCACGCGAAAATTACGAATCTCTTGACGCAGATGGCAGAAGCCGGCGGCGTACCATTGACCTTTCCAGTGGATGATGCCGTAGGGGTCGAAGTTTCGGGTAACGCTGGCGCCTTCCCTGCCCTTCGAATACGTCATTTTCAGGGTTTGCCCGTGCGCCGCGGCACTTTCAAGTGTCTGAAGCAGCGGCCGCAGTCCCTTATGGGCAGGAGGCTGCAAAACCGAGATGCCGCTGCTGTGCCGTTCGATCTGATGAAGCTGCTCCTCGTTTGTATAAAGCTTCAGCTTGTCGATCGCCCGCAGCAGTGCGTCCGTGAACGGATAGCCGCTTTCTTTGGCAAAGATCGAGGCATGCACCAATGCCTTCTGCTCTTCTGCATCAAACATCAGCGGGGATTCTGCAAACTGTCCAAGGATCCGAAAACCGCCGTTCGGCCCGGAATCGGCGATGATGGGCGCGCCGCTGGCGCATAACGAATCGATGCAGCGGTACACCGTTCGAACATGGATTTCCAGCTCATCGGCGATTTGCTGCGCGGTCATCTTCTTGCCCGAGCGGAGCATCCACAGGATCGACAGCATATTATCCGCTTTGGACATCTAGATGCGCTCCTTCCAGATGGGATGATCCCGAATGTTTGCTTTTAAGTAGATTGTATCTTTTCTACACGAGCGGGTCCATTCCCTTGTCGATCCAGGAATCGTAAGTCGGACCGTAGAGTTTGGGAAGCCGCAGGCCGGCTTGTCTCATCAGAACTGTCATCTGTCCGCGGTGATGGGCTTGATGAACCAGGGTAAAATGCAGGAATGCCGCATTTGCCCAAGGCTCTCCGTCGAAATCACGGGTGGCGCGAAGATCCTCCTCGCTCCACTGCGACTGCACCGCATCCAGAAAGGCATGCCGGATCCGGCGGTAGCTGTCCTGAATCTCGGCGGCGGAACCCGGGATTTCCTGCTCGCGAGATGGGGCCTCAAATTGCAAACCGAGCATGGTCATGTACTGAATCGACATCACCAAATGCCAAGCCAGCTGACCGAGCGTGCGATGCTGATCCGTCATGGCGGTTTTGAGCGAATCGTCGGTTAATGCGTCCATGACTTGTTCCGTAATACGTGCCTCTTTTAACCATTCTGTCGTAAAATCCTCTAAGCTCATGTTCATGTGTAACCCTCGCTTTGGTTTAGGATGTGTGCTGCAAAACGAGTATATAACAACATTCCTGACAGTTACGGTCAGTGATTATGGGCGCAACGAATTTATTTATTCCAGTGTTTAGCCAGAGATTGATCTGCATGGTCTAATGAACCCTCTTCATTTATAATGTATGAGATTTAAAGATCGTGCAGGTTATCGAATATAGGGGGTGTACAGCATGCAGGACGCGATTCGCGAAATCCCAGGGGCTCATAAGTGGATTACCGTTCAAGCGGTTGACAAGGGGTGGTCAGCAGATCGTAAATTTTATGTTCAGGATACGGAAGGCCAAGAGTGGCTTCTCCGATTATCCGACATCTCTCAATATGAGCGAAAGCGGTGGGAGTTTGAAACTTTAAAAAAGCTTGATTCTATCGAAATGCGTACGTCTCGCCCGATTGATTTTGGCGTATGCCATGATGGCAGGCAAGTATTTTCCCTGTTTACATGGGTTCCGGGAGAAGATGCAAGGGATGCGATTCCATTGCTGGATTATGAGGAGCAGTACCGGCTTGGCGTTCAGGGCAGGCCAATATTTGAGCGAAATGCATCGCATTCCGGCTGAAAGCGGCTTTGACACATGGGCGGATTATTATAATTCCAAAATGGATAGGTACATCAAAAATTATAAGAACTGTGACATCTAGCTCGGAGGTGCTGAGAACATCATTCGTTTTATGGAGGAGCATCGGTATTTGCTTGATGAGCGGCCCCGTGCTTTTCAGCATGGGGATTATCATGTCGGCAATATGGTGGTTACTCCTGAAGGTGAGCTGGGCATCATCGATTTCAACCGGGCGGATTATGGTGACCCTTGGGAGGAGTTTAACCGGATTACGTGGGATGCAGCGATTAGCCCGTGGTTCGCTTCCGGTCGTATTCACGGATATTTTCAAGGACGTGAGGTACCGGATTCATTTTTCAGATTAATGGCACTTTATATCGCGAGCAATCAGATTTCCTCAATTCATTGGACGATTCCATTCGGAGAGCAGGAAGTGGAGGTTATGGTGAATCAGGCTCAAGAGGTGCTGAACTGGTATGAGGGGTTCCAGACGCATATGCCCAACTGGTATAAACCGATGCCGAGGTCGTCTTAAACCAACGCTGCAAGGATAGCAATCCAGAAGAATTTTTCGGTGATGCTGCATGATACAATGACATCAAATCCCAAAAGGAGGTTTGTACTCATGTCATCAGCGGATATTCAGTTTGTCGGTGGAAACAATATTGCCCTTAAAATTCCGAAGTACAAGTATGAGGAAACTGTGCATTTTTACAAAGAGGTTTTGCGGCTGCCTTATTTGGGCTTCAGGGATGGTTCACACCTCTTTCAGCACGGCCCGAACAATTTATGGCTGGATTGCATGACTCACTATGCTCAGCAGGATGTCTGGTTAGAGGTCACTACGGATCATCCCGAGACGGCCGCTTCATATTTGAGAGAACATCAGGTGGATCGCAGGGATGAGGTGGAGGTTTACGAGAACTCGCGAGGCTATTGGATATCCGATCCGTGCGGAACGATCATCCGGGTGAATGCAACAAAAGCAATTAAATAGGCGTTCGACTCGGCGTATGTGTTTGCCGTCGACGACACGCATCCTTAAGACGTGAGGTCATGTCCCAAACGTCCAACACTCATCCGGCAAAATTTATGCTCACGCACTAAGCTCCATCAAAACAGGACATAAAAAACCAAGCACTTCCTATCCAAGCCAGATTATGACAGGGGAATGCTTGGTAAATTCTTTTCGCTGCGAAATTACGCTACGGCTTCAGAACCACTTTGGTGCAGTCTTCTTCATGATCGCTAAATATCCGATAGGCATCGCTTGCTTGTTCGAGTGGAAGCCGGTGGGATACAATTTCGGTTGGATCGAATTCCCCGGCGGTGATCTTCTTGAATAGCTCCGGCATATAATGGATGACAGGGGCTTGTCCCATGGTAAGTGTAATGTTTCGTTCAAAAATATGGCCCAGCGGGAACATGTTGTACAATGAACCGTACACGCCGGTCAGCTGAACGGTGCCGAATTTGCGAACGGCATCGAAGGCAATATCCATTGCGCTTAACGTTCCGCCTTGGAGCTTCAGCTTTTGACCAATGGTTTCCATGGTTGACTTCTTCCCGTCCATGCCAACGCAGTCGATCACAATATCCGTGCCGCCCTTAGTGATCTCGCGGATGTACGAGCCCATATCATCATAGTCTTCAAAATTGTAGATCTCAACGTTGTTCATTCGCTTTGCTTTTTGCAGCCGGTAAGGAAGGCGGTCCACGGCGATTACCCGTTTAGCGCCCTTCATCCAGGCGAATTTTTGGGTCATCATACCGACCGGTCCACAGCCGAGCACCGTGACGGTATCGCCCGGCTTCACGCCGGCATTCTCCACGCTCCAATAGGCAGTAGGCAGAACATCGGACAAGAAGAGAAGCGCCTCATCCTCCAATTCGCATGACTCTGGGATGACAAAAGGCATAAAATTCCCGTACGGCACGCGCAGATATTCAGCCTGCCCTCCAGGATAGTTACCATAGCGTTCGGTGTAACCCAGGTATCCACCGGTATGGACATCCGGGTTACCATTGGAATTGTCGCATTGACTCTCCATATCATGATTGCAATAGTAGCAGTGGCCGCAAGAAACATTGAACGGAAGAACGACGCGGTCGCCTTTTTTTACGCGGGTTACGTTATCACCGATCTCTTCTACGATCCCCATGGGCTCATGGCCGATCACGAAATCTTTAGTCGTGGGCATAGTCCCGAGGTATATATGAAGATCGGAACCGCAAATGGCTGTAGAGGTGATGCGGACGATAATATCATCCTGGGTCTGAATGGACGGATCCTCCACGTCTTTGACCTGAATGTCTTTTGCACCTTGAAATGTGACTGCTCTCATACGTTCCCTCCTCATGCGATGTACATATGTTCTCTTTTCAATACCCGATATGCACTTTTATTAACATCCCCATCGCTATTTATGCATATGCGCTGCTACGCGCAAAAACATAGTTTGTTTGAAGAACGGTCAATGCTGAACAGAGTAAAGTCACGGTGTTAACCGAGCCCGATGGCAAGCGTGTTAAATGTATACTTTCGGGCTTACCGGACATAGGACGGTGATAACTGCTGGTTCGATAAGTGGATACTTCCGGATTCTAACGGACACAGGATCCGTTATTTGATCCGATAAGAGCTAAACTGGGATTCTAGCGGACATGAGGTACGTTATTTGCATAAAAAGTCTGTTTTTTCGCGGCGAAAGGTTGAATAACGGACTTGGTGTCCGTTAGGATAAGAAAATCGTCTGAATTGTGCAAATAGCGGATCTGTGGTCCGTTAGATGCGGCTTGTTGTGATAGTGTGGCTTGTTGGTGATAGCAGCGGCTTGTTGGTGATGAAATTACCTGTTTGGGGATAGCAGCCAGTAATAAGTTTTTGTAGGACACACCCCATGGCCGATTTTCTTCGGTAAACCGAAGCCGCAGTCCGATGGTCGGTATGTGGATGGCATAAGGGACTTTTCTTAAAAACAAAGAACGCGTATTGGCAGGGATTCGGTTTTCCCGCCGTACGCGTTCTTTTTTAGGATCTTTACGATTACTCTTTGGGCTTTCCTTCCCGCGTGAAGGTTGCGGTATCCAGGTGATGTTGGCGTCTACTCTTTGGCCGTTGGCGCCAAAAGTTTACACGAGCTTTAGATATTCAACGATCGTCAGCAAGCCTTTATCGAAATTCTCCAAATTCAAATGCTCGTTCGGAGCATGCAGATTCTCGTCCGGCAAGCCAAAGCCCATCATGACGGCAGGAGCATCAAGCGTGCTGGACAACTTCTCCACGATCGGGATGGACCCGCCATCCTTCGTAAAGAGAGCACGCGTGCCATAGACATGCTCGAACGCGTCTGCGGCTTTTTGCAGCATTGGATGGGACGGATCGATGTTGAAGGCGAATGCCTTTTCCTTCGGTTTAAACGTAATCTTCGAACCGACCGGAGTGTGGGCATGCAAGTGTGCTTCAATCGCGTCGAGGACCGCTTGCGGATCCTGGTCCGCTACCAAGCGGCACGTTATTTTGGCATGGGCTTCCTTCGGAATGACCGTTTTGCTGCCTTCACCCTGGAATCCGCCGTATACGCCGTTCAGCTCAAGCGTCGGACGTGCTCCTACGCGTTCAACGAAGGAGAATCCTTCCTCACCGTACAGGGAATCGAGGCCGAGATCCTGCTTAAGCTTATCCTCGTCGAATTCCTGCTTGGCAAATTCCTCGCGCATTTCAGGAGACAGCTCGAGTACGCCGTCATAGAAGCCTTTTACGGCGACACGGCCTTGCTCGTCATGAAGCGAAGAGAGCAGGGAGACGAGGGCATGCAAGGCGTTAGGTACGCCGCCGCCATATGTACCGGAATGAAGATCGGTATTGGCTGTTTCCAGAGACAACTCCAGGGAGCACAATCCGCGAAGGCCTGTGGAAATGGCCGGTTTGCCAGGTGCGAGCAGGGACGTATCCGAGATCACGATGGCGTCCGCAGCCAGCTTGTCCTTGTTATTATCAAGATAGAGCGGGAGGTTCGGGCTGGACACCTCTTCTTCGCCTTCAATGCAGAATTTGATGTTGACCGGAAGCTCTTTCTCTTGCTTCAAAATGGCTTCAACGGCTTTGACATGCAGGAAAAGCTGGCCTTTGTCGTCCGTTGCTCCGCGTGCATACAATTTGCCGTTACGGATAGCCGGTTCAAAGGGCGGCGTTTCCCACAGATGAAGCGGGTCTACAGGCTGTACGTCATAGTGACCGTAGACGAGCACGGTTGGTTTGCCTTCGGCATGCAAATAGTCTGCCGTAATAATAGGGTGTCCTGCCGTTTGATGAACTTCCACATGCTCAAGGCCTGCCTCCGTCAGCTTGCCTGCTAGCCACTTGGCAGCTTTTGCCACATCGCCTTTGTGCTCGGACAAGGCCGAAATGCTCGGAATGGACAACCATTCCTTCAACTCATTCAGATGGGTTTCGCGGTGTTCAGCGAAATACGCTTTATAATCAACGCTCATGATATAGGGATCCTCCTTCAATATACATTGGCATTCGATAGATGCCGTACCTTACTATTCTAACCGTTTTTCGAAGAATACGAAATATAGCGGGATTAATCTTGAAACTCTCATGCCCAGAAGCCGGAAGAATTGACGGAGATCCGTGAATCGTTTCATCAGTCGCCACGTTATATGGATAAAACGATTGTTTTCGGACACACTTCTACGTTTCGTTTGGGTGTACCGCCAGAGGAGCTCTGGTATGGCGACGGTAAGCTGGGAATCGATACAGGCGCAGGACACGGATATTATTTAAGTCTGGTTAATCTGACCTCGGGTATACAGTGGTCCATATCGGTTACACGGCCTGAGAACATTACGTGCCGGAAGATGAAAATAACGGGAGCATCAGGTCTTCCTAAATAATATAATTCCATATAAAAAAGAAATACGCAGCATCGCTGGCGAATCGTGATGCTGCGTATTTCTATGGAGGAACTCTATCACCAGAGGGTTGATCAGAATTGATCCCAGCCATTTCCAATCAGCTGGCGCTGTAAGAATGGCAGCTGCCGCTGCTGTTGGATGAATTGCTGACGCTGTTGTTCTTGTAACTGCCGTTGAGAATGGAATTGCTCTTGTGATGGAGTTGGTGTTCGCTGCGGTTCAGCAGCATATGCTCCATGCTGCGGTTGATCCTGAGCTTGAAACTGCTGGAACATCACTTGCTGTTCCTGTTGCTGCTGTTGGTATTGCTGTTGCTGCTGCTGAAGAAGCTCATAGTCTCGACGATTACCAGATGTTTCTTGATGATAATAGTGCTGATTATGATGTGACGAATGCTGAGGATGTTTCATCTGCCCTTGCACTTGCCCTTGCTGCGAGCAGTTGTTGGGCGGGCCGATGATAACCGTATCGGTAATCGGAGCCAGGGTATCCTTGACTTTGGCTTCATCCAGGCAGTAGGTGTGAGCGAACACGCTGGCCGGCGTCAATCTCAAAAGATCCGAGCCTCCAATAAACTCAGGCACCGGTGCGTCAAAGATCGCGATCAGGTGGGTGTTGTCAACCGTCGCCATTTCATAATGCCACCAGCCTTGGGGCACGAGTACAACCTGACCGGGCGTTAACGTGAAGTTTAGCAGCTCCTTCGTAAATGGATTGACGATAGAGACGATGACTGCACCAGAAATGACATACACCAATTCCGATGCATTTTGATGGATATGTGGCTCTATCACGTTTCCGGTGCTGAGGTATATATCCAGCAGGGAAGCGTTGCCGAGCGTGTTCAATTCTTTTATGGAGAGAGAATTAATATAATTTCGGCTATCTTTTTTGAAAAACGGACTATTGCTCATATCATAAGTATACCGAACGGATGGTGAGGTGAAATCCATATAAGAGACTGCCACTGTGATTCCTGCCCTTCATATTGTAATAGGCGTTGACCCATAAAATAAGTTATTCCCATGGGCAAACATGCGTGAGCCCAATTTCGGAACCAGCAGCATGCAAGCCACCCATTGGCAGGGTGGCTTGGGCAAAATTTCATATGATGGAGCGGGTAAGAGGTCAAGCCGATTTTGGAACCCATGTCTTTTGACCGGCCGAGAAGCTGACCAGTCCTGCAGCCAGGCCGAGCGCGAGCACGAATCCACCGAGCCATGGATGCTATTGAAGCGTGAATGTCGTATTGACCATGAAGCCTCCTGCACCCGCGCCTGCGGCTAACCCGAGGTGCACAATGGAGGTGTTTAAGCTGAGAATCAGATTGGAGGAGCCCGGTGCCTTCTGTATAAAATAACTTTGGACCGTATGGTAACGATGCATATCATGATCGATTTGAAGGAGGATGGCATGTTTGATGAGAAATACGGGAATGAACCGCGGCCTGATCAAACCGATATTAGTCATTTTGACGCTACTGTTATTGATGTCTACATGGGTTAGATCGGACTACGCTAATGCCGAGTCGCCAGTGATATCCGATGGCGAACCGATCCCTAATCCGTCGGATCCTCTTATTGCTTGTTCCACAACATCATGCTTGCAGAGCGCTTTGAAGAACGTGGTTCCCGGGAAGCGGATTGTCCTGGCACCCGGGACATACACGGGAAGTTTCTCCACGGATGTCGAGGGAACTGCCCTGCAGCCTATCGTCATCGAGAGTCAGAACCCAGCTGAACCAGCCATTATTTCCGGGTATTCCGCAGGTTCTGGTTACAGTTTACGCGTTCGGGGCGACTACTGGATCATAGCAATCTAAAGTTTACCAATGCGCAAAAGGGAATCATCCTGGACAATTCCAACTTTACCCGCATCACCGATGTGGAGGTTTACCATATCGGTTACGAAGCCGTGCATTTCCGGGACGGCACTTCCTACAGCTCCATTGAGAACTCCCGTATTCATAATACCGGCAAGACGGGAGCGGGCTTTGGGGAAGGGGTCTACGTAGGTTCTTCAGAGGGAGCGAGCTACAACCAGAATACCCACTACAATACGATACGTAATGTTATTTTTGGTCCGAATATAACGGCAGAGCACATCGATATCAAGGAACGGTCGATGGGAACGCTCGTTGAGAACTGCATCTTCTATGGCGAAGGAATCAGCGGTGCGAATTATGCCGACAGCTTTATCGATGTAAAAGGCAATGGGGCTATCATACGGAATAATACGGCTTATCAGAACGGGAACAGCTTCATTGTGGATGCGTTTCAGCTCCACGAGATCGTGCCGGGGTGGGGGATCGATAACGAGTTCTCCAACAATACGCTTTACCTGACAGACCCTTCCGTGTATGTGATCGGGGCTTATAACAATACATCGGCAACGGCACATCAGAATACGAGAAGCCTGGCTGGCAATATGTATAGAGGAAATGTAACGGTAACTTATGACTGATTCCGGATCATATCCACGAAGTTCATGGCGGCAGCGGATAACGGTTCATGCTTGCGGGTGCAGACTGCTACGATATTTTGCAGCTCGATTCCATCAACATAGACCCGGCTCAGCTCGCCGCGTTCCACATACTCCCGCACGACGAGTGAAGACACAAAGTTTGCACCGTATCCGGCAATGACGGCTGTGATCGCTTCGTGCAGACCATTAAATTGCAGCGTGATCCGGGGGGAGGGCGCACTATGGGTACGACATAAGGCAAATAACCGTTCCCGCGTTGAACTACCTTCCTCCCGCATAACAAAAGGCTCTCTCATCATCTCATCCAGAGAGATACGCTGATTGGCATAACGGTGATCGGGGGATACAACAAACCATAACTCATCCCGGAACAGCTCCTCGGTCTGTATCGTATTCGGAGATTCCTCTGGCAGGCCGCCGTATATCGCAAGGTCGACATCCATATTTAACAGCTGCTTAAGCGCATCGCTTGAATTCGTGGTGGTTATGCTCATTTCTACTTCTTCGTACCGCTGCTTGTATTTCGCAAGCCAGGCCGGCAGGAGAAAATGAGAAGGTAGATAGGTTGCCGCCATGCGGATCTGTCCCCTCGAACCGCTGCGGTAATCCAGACAGAATTGTTCAATCTGCTGCTCGATAGAGAAGAGTCTTTTGGCAAGCGGGACGAGCTCGGCTCCGACCTCCGTCAATCCAATGCCCCTTCCTTGTGGCTTGAACAGTGTGAGGGAGAGCTCCTTCTCGAATTTTTTAACCTGGGCTGTTATGGCGGGTTGGCTTATATTTAACAATTCAGCAGCACGGGTAACACTGCCCGTTGTAGCGATGACGTGAAAGAGACGTAATGCGTGTAAATTCATGAGAGCCGTACTCCTATCCATTCATATGTTTAAGTTATATAAGTCTTTTAAATATATATTATATCTATAACAATAAATCACATACAATGATTTTGTAAGATCCAGATGGAGAATAAGGGAGGAAACGGACATGAAAAAGAAGGATGCTATAGCTGGAACTTGGGAAAAAGTGGATGATTACATCACAGAACATTTGATTCCTTATGATGAAGTGCTGGAGAAGGTGTTAGCTGCAAATCGCGAGGCCGGATTGCCGGATATTGATGTATCCAAGGCTCAAGGTAAGCTGCTGAACGTCATCGTTCAGATCAAGGGTGCGAAACGAATTTTGGAGATCGGCACGCTGGGAGGTTACAGTACGATCTGGATGTCTAGGGCGATTGGGGCTGAGGGGCAGCTAATTTCGCTGGAGCTCGATCCGCATCATGCCGAGGTTGCCAAATCCAACGTGGCATTGGCCGGACTGCAGGATAGAGTGGAAATCCGGGTAGGCGATGCTGTACTGCAGCTGGAGCAGCTGGCCAAGGAGAAGGTAAAGCCGTTTGACCTGATCTTTATCGATGCCGATAAACCCAACAATCCGAATTATTTGAAGTGGGCGTTACAGTTCTCACGGCCAGGCACCGTCATTATTAGCGATAATGTGATCCGGGATGGAGAAGTTATCGATCATCACAGCACAGACCCTCGGGTGCAAGGTATCCGCAAATTCATGGATATGCTGTCCGCCCACTCCGCCATTTCCGGCACAGCTATTCAAACGGTGGGAAGTAAGGGGTATGACGGGTTTTATATCGGAGTTGTATCGTGAACTGCTAGACTGGAGTATCTTTCCGATTGCGGCGATCCTGATCAAGTTAATGGTAGAAGGAACAAGAACACGTTGCAATCGGTTCCGTCTATATTGAAAAAAAGGAGGGTGTCCCAAAGATCTTAGATCGATCTTAGATCTGACGGAATCCCCTCCTTTTTCTGTTAAGAGATGCTATTCCTCTGGATCAGGGATGACAAAAGATACGCTTGTCCCCTCACGGACCTCGCTTTGAATGGAAAGACCGCTCCCATACGTCTGAATCAATCTGCGATTTGTGTTATACAGGCCGATGCCTCTTTTGTCCTTGCGCGGAGCATCCAGCAACTCCTGTACTTTTTCTCTATTCATTCCCATGCCGTTATCCTTGACCTGAATTAGCGTGGACTGCTCCTGACGGATTATATGGATTTCGACGGTGCCGCCTTTAGCTATTGGGATAATACCGTGCTGTACCGCATTCTCGACCAGAGGCTGAATCGTTAAGGGAGGAAGCAGGAGGTTCGCGTCCTGATCCATGTTCCATATGACATGGAGCCGGTTGCCATGTCGCTCCTTCTCAACATACAAGTAAGCTCGTACGAGTTCGAGTTCTTCCGATAGTGAGACAAATTTGCCGGAGTTTTGATATTGAAAACTGATTTGCAGGTATGAACTAAAAGCCTCATTAAGTTTTCGCATTCTTTCCACATCAATTTCACTCAAAGCGTGGATGGAATTCAAGGTGTTAAACAAAAAATGCGGATGGATTTGCGCTTGCAGATAAGCGGCCTCCATACGAAGACGCTCGTTTACGGACTGCTTTAAGGTAATTAATGACTGGATACGGTATTTAAGCTCCATGGGGTCCACCGGTTTCGTGACATAATCGTTGGCACCTGCCCGAAATCCCGCATACATGTCGGAGGGCTCGCTGCGCGCCGTCAGCAGAAGCACAGGGAGTTCGGAAGGGGAATAACGCTCTCTTATCATTCGTGTCAGCTCGTAGCCTGAAATCTGCGGCATCATCACGTCTGCGATTACCAAATCCCATGGTTTCGTTCCGAGCAATTCCAGCGCTTCTCCGGCCGAAGTTGCTAATTGCAGGTGGTAAGGTTCAGTCATCAGTATGCTGGCAAGCACTCTTAAATTTACAAGGTTGTCGTCAACCGCCAGGATATTCATCTGCTCTTCCATGGACGGCGCTTCTACGGTTAGAAGCGGCTGGTCGTTGAGGTCGTTCCGGCTTGCTGCCATTTCTTCATAGGCTCCGAGCCGCTCGGCCAATATGCTCGGGGAAATCTCTACATCCGTCGAATCAGCCAAAGGAAGCGTGAAGGTAAACGTTGAACCCTTTCCGACTTCGGAGTGAACCGTCATGCTGCCGCCATGAAGCTCTACCAGCTCTCTGCTGATGCTAAGGCCCAAACCGATGCCGTTGGTGTCGCCGTATCCGGGATCGCCTTGTTCGTATGGTAGAAATACACGCTGCTGTGTTTCCTGATCCATTCCTGTTCCCGTATCCGTTACCTCGATGATCATTTGCCCGTTCCTGGCATTGGCCGTTACGGAAATGATTCCTTCCTCGGTATGTTTGATGGCATTATGCAGTACATTCAAGAGGATTTGCACAAGCCTCTTTTCATCGGCCATAACGAGAGGGAGGGCTTCGGATATGTCTATATTCATTTTCAACTCTACGGCTTTTCCTTCGACCAAATACTTCAAGATATCGATAACGCCATTTACGACAGAGGGAAGGGACAGCGGCTGGGCATGCAGTACGATTCGCTTTTCCCTCAGCCTTACTGCGTCCAGGAGATCATTCAGCAAATGCGACATCTGACGTCCAACCTTAATAAGGAGATTCATATCCTCTGCACTTCGACTGTCCATTTTATGCTGCTCCCTGTTCGTCACACTCTGGGCGATATTCATGATCCCGTGCAGCGGCGTTCGCAGCTCATGTGACGTCTGGGCCAGAAACCGGTCTTTCATTTTGTCCGCTTTCTGCAATTGGCGGTTGAGCTTGCTGATTTTATCGGCATTGCGGAAATAACGCTTAAACCAATAGGCCGAGAAACCGATGATGGCCGCGATGACGTCAACGGGGTAGTATACGGTTGGAAGCTCCTGATATTTGTTGAGCGCTCCCCAGATCACGCTGGAGAAAATGCCGCTGGCTGCCAGGAGCAGAAAGATCGCGTCATCCCGGCTTGCAGCCACCATTCTCCCGAACATATAGATCGAGATGACAACCGGCAATATATAATAAATGCTAAAAACTTTATATTCCACCGTCCAGAAAACAAGGGAAGCAGGTGCGATTGCAATAAACCCGGAATAGAGAAGCAGGGAAATGCCATAACCGGTAAACCACCGATTACGGGTCTTTAAGGTGAAACTCCTGGTCATTTTCAATATGAAAAAAGATAGCCAAGAATAAGACAAAATGGAGATTTTAAGATCCCAAGTGTAATTGATGGGCAGCCATTTCAGCAGCAAATCATCATCTGACACTACAATCGTCAAGGATGCGGTGAGAAGCAGCAGGAAAAAATCAAGCAGCGTCCATTCCTTCGGATTGAATAAGAACAGGATGCAGGAATACAGACCGTGAAGGATGAGCACGACGAATGTAATGAGCTGAAGATCGATGGAAAGTCCGCGTTCATCGTGGATGGCCTCGCTGGATCCCAGCTTGATGGAATTTACAATTCCGCCTTTGAGCGGATGCTCAAAGTTGGCCACGCGTACAATCAAATCGATTTCTTGCGTATGTTCAGCGGGAGTGTAGTTGACTACGAAGGGACTTCGAGCCGGTGAATAAGTGTTATTGCCTTCTTCTCCGGTCTTGCCCATCTCCCCTACTTTAATGCCGTTTATCTCCACGCTGGCCGAAGCCTGAATCTGCTGGATCCAGAACGATAGGGGAGCGGTTAAGGGTTGATCGACCAGAATACGGAGTCGATAGGTGCCGGTACCATAGGCGGATCCGGATGCCTTCGTTTGACTCCCCCGCCAATCTCCCGGAACCTGCACATAGCGATGCTGCGGATAGGTTTGCTCCAGCTCCAGTTTTGTGGCGAGTTTGTCAGGATAGAACTTCCATTCCCCGTCCAATGTTATGGACTTGGAATGAATGAGGTCCCAACTGCGCAAGTCGAGCACCCCTTGGGAGGCTTTCGGGTGGTGGGGAGGAACGAAGGCCTCGATCCAATACCAGCGAATGCTGAGGAGCACGGACAGAAAAACAGTCATTGCCAGTATATACTGAAGAATCTTTTTATTTTGAAAGCGAAAGGTATGGTTTGCAGATCGTGTCGGCACGGTTCACGTTTCCTTTTAGGTTTTGTATGTTTAAATTTGAGAATTCTTCTTCTTAATATACGAGAAAATGTGACGGTCGTATAGCATTATCCTACAAAAAGCATTCGTTCGGTTCTTTGGTAGTAGTCCCAAGTACTGACGGACAAGCGTTCCGTTTACCTTAATGAAATGGCGTATAAAAAACCGCCTTTTACCTGTCATCAATCAGGAAAAAGGCGGTTATTGTGATCATTATTAGGTTTGGGTCATTCTTTATAATGGCTACATTCCTACGTCATGTCCGGATGGGCTGCTCTTTGTGTCCTGCTCCTTGGGGGTGAACGGCCACCAGTTAGCCCGGCCAAAGAGACGGACCATCACCGGTACGAAGAATGGCAGGAACAGGAGTGCATAGAGCACAAGTCCAACCAGGACAACCGTTGCGATCTGCATCATGGACAGTACGCCGGATGGATACATCGCCGCAAAGGTACCGCCAAGAATGACCACCGCGGACAAGATCACGGTTCCCATGTTGCGCATGGCATGCAGAATGGCATCCTGAACATTCCAGGACTTGTTCTCGTTGAAGCGCGCCATTAGAAAGATGCTGTAATCCACCCCAAGCGCGATCAGCATGACAAAGCTGAAGAACGGCGTGGCCCAGGTGATGCCGGAATACCCGAAGCCGTGAACGAAGATCATCTCCGTAACGCTGACAGCCGTAAAGTATGTGATGACCAGAGAGACAATTAGATAGATCGGCATCACGATGGAGCGCAGCAGGACGACCAGGATAATGAAGATTCCGCTCAGCATGAGAATGACGGTTCGCGAATAGTCTTCGTTGGATATGTTCTGCAAATCGTTATTTGTGCTGGTAATGCCGCTGATGGCAGCTTCGGCGTTCTCCAATTTCGTGTCTTGTACTGCACGGTCTACCGCAGCTTGAATTTGTTCAACGCTGCCCAGCGCTTCTTCGCTGTACGGATTGGTTGCCAGAACCACATCCAGCGTCATCACTTTGCGGTCCTTGCTGAGATAGGTATCGAATACCGTCTGGAACTCTTTATTCTCTAGGGCTTCCTGTGGAATGAAGAAACCACTGAGCTCTTCATCCTGAACGTCCTGGATCTGCTGCAGATAATCTTGAGCGGAATGCAGTCCGTCCGAAATTTGCTTCAATCCGTCCGCGCTGGAGTTCAGTCCTGCCGTCAGCTCTCCGATCTGGCCGGTTAGATCGCCAAAGCCGTCGGCAAGCTGCTTCTGCCCGCCCTGCAGCTGGTCCAGACCGCCCGTAATGGAAGGAATTTGGTTCACGATCTGTCCTTGCCCGTTAGCTGCCTGCGAAAGGCCGGATTGCAGCTCGGCGATACCGGTCACGAGCTGCTGAAGACCGTCGGCAAGCGCCGTTTGCCCGGCGGCTGCCTTAGCGTAGCCGGCGTTTGCTTCCGATAAGCCGGCAGACGCACCTTTAAGCTGCTCGGAGATCTGTCCTAACCCTGCTGCCAGCTCGGCTGTGCCTGCAGCTGTTTGCGTAACGGTACCCTTAATGGTTTGATAGTCGGTATCTTGAATGAGTTCCGGGTGATTGCTCTCCAATCCCGTGAAGGAGCCTTCAAGTCCACTCAGTGCGGCCGCCACGCCGCCCAGCTGCTCTTTAAGTTCGGCAACGCCGCCGTCAAGAGCTGCTAATCCGGTATCAAGCTGTTTATAACCTTGAAGAAGCTGGGCATGGGCTGCAGCTAACTCTTTCGCGCTTTTCGCAGCTTGCGCAAGTCCGGTTTTGAGTTTGCCTGCGCCTGCGCTTCCGCTCTGGATTCCTTTTTGAATGGCGCTGAGGCCTTGGCCAAGCTCCGTAATGCCGTCCTTGAGGTCGGCGGTTCCCTTGGACAGCTCTTTGGCTCCCGCTGCGGCTTCATTCAGCTTCGGTGTATTCTCGCTGAGCTGCTTGCCTGCTTCGGATAGTCCATTCTGGATCTGGGTCAGTCCGTCTTTGGACTCTTCCAATCCTTCATTTAACGTTTTTACTTGAGTTGGAATGAGGAAATCGTTGATCTGCTCACCGGTTGGGCGGGAGAGGCCGCGTACGCTGGATACGCCATCAACCTTTTCCACTTCCCGGCTGATTTTTTCCGCCAGTCCCATGTATTCCGCCGTATCCATCCGGTCATCGTTCTTGATCACGATGGTGGAAGGCAGCGATTGTCCAGGACCGAAGCTGTCCGAGATAATGTTAAAGCCCTTGACTGAAGCGTAACTTGGCCCGATTTCCTCCAGGCTGTTAAACGACAGCTTGCCGCTGTATGTAGCCAGGAAAGGGGCCACGATCACAGCTACGACAAGCAATGCCGCCCAAGGGCGCTTAAGAGAGAAGGAACCTGCCGCTCCCCAAAGCTTATTTTCGCTATGCTCCAGCTTGCCGCGTGACGGCCAGAAGAGCTTCTTGCCCAGCACCGCCATGAAGAATGGAACGACGGTAACCAATGCTAGAAGCATAACGGCGATGCCAATTGCAACCGCAACTGCGGATTTGTACAGAATGAATTTGGATAACCCGATGGCTGCAAAGCCGACAAATACGGCAAGCCCGGAATAAAGCACGGTGCCGCCGGCTTTTCGGTAAGTTTCGATGATAGCCGATTTGGTATCCTCGGACGTGGTGAGTTCTTCCTTAAACCGGCTGATCAGCAGGATGCAGTAGTCGGTTCCGATCCCGAACATGACGGCCACCATAAAGATCTGGGTGAAGGTCGATATCGGGAAGTTGAACTGGTCCACGAGAAAAGAGACAACCGACTGTGACACGATATAACTGAGCCCTACGGTCAACAGCGGTACGAATGGTGCGACGAAGGAACGGAATACAACGAATAGTATGAGGAGAATAAAGACAACCGTAATATATTCCGTTTTCTTCAGGCCTTCCTCCGAGCTGACGATGGTGTCTTCATTGATGAGGCCTTCGCTTGTCAGATAATGATCGGCTTGAATGCCTTCCAGCACCTGGTCAACCTTCTGGGGCAGCTCTTTCACGGCTTCCTGGCCACCGCTGACCTGAAGCGCGACCATGATGGTCTTGCCGTCTTTGGCAATCAGCGTGTCTTCCAGCTCCGTTTGCGTGAACGGTTCATTGATGGAATCGATATGGAGGCTTTCTTTATTGTTGTTTAAAGCATGGACGCCCTCCCGGATACTCTCCTTATCCGATTCGCTTAAACCATCGGGTTTATTAAAGACGAGCGCAACCTGGTGAAGGGTTTCCCCGCCCTCGCCGCCGGAGGCTTCCTTGAGAATTTCCGCCGCGCGCGAAGAGGTATAACCGTCCGGTACGGATAATTGCCCTTTCTCCCGCACCAGGTTCGACATGGATGGCGCGAACAAAAACAGCACAACTGCGGCAGCCAGCCACAGCACGATAATGGCCCATCTTGCTTTCAGTATGGCTTTCAATTCTTTCTCCCCCCTGATTCAAGCATCAATTGCCCCAGCTTCTCGAACATCGAGATAAACATTTCGATATCTTTTTCTTCAAAATGCTCCAGGTAAGGGGAAATGATCTCCCTCATCTGTTCCTGGGCAGATTCAAAAATCGTATGTCCGTATTCCGTTAAAGTCAGATAAACTAGTCTGCGATCTGCTTTGTCCCGGGTTCTGTCGATAATGCCGGCATCCACGAGACGATTGACGATAGCCGTAATCGAGCTCTTGCCAACGGCAAGCGTTTCCGCCAGATGGGATGAAGTACAGTGATCCATGCTGTTGATGATGCGCACAACCTGAAACTGGTCATTGGTCAGATCTTCACCGAGATGTTCCCGAATCTGGGCGTTAATCCGCCGGGTGACCAGCAGGTAGACATCCACATATCGGTCGATCCATTGCTTTGCCTTGTCGTTCAACAATAGTTCTCCTTTCGAATAGTTCATGTATGAAATAGTTTCATTAATGAACTATATGGCAGGAGGAAAGAAAAGTCAAATGTCCGCATGACGGCAAAGGCAGACGGCCTTGGAATAAAATCCTCTTGGCCGGTCTGCACGAATTTTTAATCGAACAGGTAATGTCCTCAATCAAAGGGGGAGGCTAGAACTTACCTCGGGTAATACGAATATCCCGGATATTTCACGACAGGCCACTTTTCCTTGCGCAAAGCATCGGTGACTTCGGTTCCGACTCTCAGGTTATCCTGGACCAGGTCCCGAGGGGTCAAGGCCATCCATTGATTCAAGGAAACATCCTCGAACCGGTCGCTTCTGAACATTTCGAGAAACCATAAGGATTCCGTGCCCGTGTTCTGTATGTAGTGGCCGAAGGCAAAGGGGACATATCCCACATCACCGGCTCTGTAATCAAAGCTCCGCGCCGCTCCATTGCCGGCAAACACGGTCATTCGTCCTTGTCCGGCCAGGTAATACTGCCATTCATCCTGATTCGGATGCCAATGAAGCTCCCTCATGGCGCCCGGTTTGATCTCAACGAGCGCGGCTGCAACGGTTTTGGAGATCGGAAAATTGCTGGAATCCACGATTCTTACGCTTCCGCCGGGGGTTATGATCGGTTCTTGCGCCAGCAGCCGGTGCTTGAAACTCAGCGGCACTGTTCCGTAAGGGGATTGGATCTCCTGGCTTTCGAGCGAACCTGGCACCTGATCCTGAAAAATATAAACCTGTTCCTTCGGGATATGGTTAAAAGCGTTCTCCGGAACGCCGAAGTTGGCGGACAGCACATCCTTTGGCGTATGGGCAAACCAGTCGGAGATCGATAAGGTGTTCAGGTCCGAGAAGTGGCCGTCGTCAAAAACCAGCAGGAATTCACAGCCTTCCTCGAGTCCCTGGATCGAGTGGGGGAGACCGGCAGGAAAATACCACAGATCGCCGGGCCCCACATCCGCGATGAAATTTCTACCGCTTGCATCCATTGCCGTAATTCTTGCGCTGCCCCAGATCATATAGGCCCACTCCGCCTGCTGATGCCAATGCAGCTCCCGAACGCCGCCGGGCGTGAGGCTCATATTGACGCCGGCCAGCGTGGTCGCAATCGGCAGGTCCCGTACCGTAATTTCCCGCGACCAGCCGCCATGATTCAGCTGCATATGCGTGTCGGAGAACGACACTTTCAGATTGGGCATCAAGCCCGCATCCGTAATCGGAGGCACTAGCATGTCGGGATTCTCGATATCCCTCATCACATCCCGCGGACCATAGTCTGGCCCGCCTGCTCCGTCGCTGCGTATCGGCTGTGGGACACGGTCATGATTTCCTCTGTTCCGGTTCTGATCCTCCATTAATCTGTATCTCCCTCTCTAGGCTTTTTCCGTAAAATATCCTGTTAAACGGCTATCCATAATGGTTATGAGCCATCGCTTGGCTAATATGTAAGGGAATGCAAGGCCAGTCAAAGATGTTTTCGCAATGATAGGAATGCCCTATATGTCGTGGCGGAAGGGGGCAATCCGTTTTCCAAGCGTTAGACCTGCCCATACCAGCAGCAGGGTGATCGGCAGGGCAATGATGGTTCCGAGGGCAAGTGAAGCCATATCGATGATGTCTGCATGAAAGAGGCGATAGAGCGCATAAATCCCGTAAGGAATTTCAAAGATGGCGGCTGTAATGACACCCGGGGTGTATGCCCGCAGGGCGATCGATGCTCCCACATGCTTCACGCCATCCAGCAGGAACACCGTGACAAAGCCCGCGAACAGCGCGTTGAATGGGCTGCCGATCTCGAAGTTAAGAGCCGTAAGGGCCGTTACGCTGGTGAGAATGAAGCCGATCAGCAGGACGGCAAATGTAAATTGCAGGGTGATATTTTTATCCCACGGAGTGGAGACAGGCGAGATTTTGGATAGCACAGGGTTATTCTTGTTCTTCCTGAGCCACCATTCCATCGTGGCAATCTCTTCTCCATCGTGAATGAAAAATACAACCGGCTGCAGCCACAACATCATGGCGAAACTCCAATCTGGCATGAATGACAGCATGATCCTCATTTCTCCCTTCAATATGATATATTTAGTGACACTTCAAAACTGAGTAGATACTCAAATTTAGCGGATAAAAGAAGCTGATGCAGTGTAGGGTGCTTCTGTTCTGCTATCAGCTTTTCTATTCTATCCTTACTGGGATGGACATCCGCTACTTAGGATTCTTCATTTAAACCACGCATCAGCAGCCGGACGAGCTCGCGAATATAGGATTCGTCTCCAAGCGGGAGGGCTTCCTGTTCGAAGCGTGAATAGAGCATGCAATAGACCAGAATGGAGGAGGTCATCATCATCATCGCAACCTGAACCGTATGTTCTGATGGATGCTTCGGTCCCGCTGCCTGTTTGAGTATGCTGCTGCCTGCTGTCCCAAAACCTCCGATCAGCCGTGACACCTCATTCGATACCTCGGCATCCCTTATGAGTTCTGGTGACCAAATGAGCATTAGATAATCCATGTTCGTCCTGAGGAACCCAAGGTACGCCAAGCCGTATTGAAACAGGGCCTCCTCCGCAGGCAGCTTCGATAGTTCACCCGCATCCTTTTGAAGCTGCGTAACAAAGGAAAAATTGTTCACAAGGTAGAGCAGCAGCTTCCGCTTATCTCCGAAGTGGTAGAAGATCAGCCCTTCGGCAACGCCGCTTTCGGCGGCAATCTCTTTGGTTGTCGTCGCATGAAATCCCTGCTGCGAGAACAGCTTCAGAGCGGCGTTCAATATCCGTTCCTTTTTGGCATTTCGATTGCTTGTTGTAGGCATAGGCAGATGGCTTCCTTTTTTGATTAATTGACGAATCCAATATACTGAGTGTTTACTCAAGAATATAGTCATTTCCAGGTATTGTCAAACTTCGAAATAACAAGGCATGGAATTTTCTAAATTTTCAATGTTATTGATAATAATGAAGGGAGGATTGTTTAGAGCATGCTGCATATGTGATGGAGAAGAGGAGAATCACATAAATTGCTTGTCTGTTTTTTGGCATGCAGTTTATGTGTTTTTTTGTTCTCTTTTTTGCGAATCCTTGCGTCTTTTCGAATGGCAGAGAGAAATTTTCGAAGAAAGGGGAATGTCGGTTGTCTAGTAATGAAAGCGTTTTACATGGCGAGAAACATAAAAGTGCAGCGATAAGAAAAAGGCTCTGGGGTGAGCATGCTTTAGCCTATGGATTTCTGGCACCCTCCATCATTTTGTTTATGATGTTCTTGTTCTACCCGATGCTGAAATCGGTTTACCTCAGCATGACGATAACGGATCCGCGGGGTCAGGTTGTTGAATTTGTATGGTTGGAGAATTTTATCCGGCTTTTATCATCAGGATCATTCTATAAGAATCTTGGCGTAACGCTGATGTTTATTTTGTTTACCGTGCCCACCTCCTTGATATGGTCGCTGTTTCTTGCCGCCATTACCCACAACAAGCTGCGAGGGATGAAGGTGTTTCAGTTTCTTTTCTCATTGCCGATTGTCATTTCCGTCGGGACCGGCTCGATTATATGGTTTTTGTTGTTTCATCCTACGGCGGGCATGCTGAACTATTTTCTCAGCTTCGTTCATCTCGGGCCGATCCCTTGGTTAACCGATCCTTCCTGGGCTCTGATCTCGATCTCGATCATGACAATCTGGATGAACATGGGGTTTCTGTTTATTGTGCTGTCCAGCGGTTTACAGGGAGTTCCGGAGGAGATATACGAGAGCGCCAAAATGGACGGCTCCGGGCCGATCCGGACCTTTATCCAAATCGTACTACCACTGCTGTCACCTATGATTTTCTTTGCTTTGATTGTATCGGTTATCGGTGCATTTCAAGCATTCGGGCAAATTCACATTCTGACCAAGGGAGGTCCGATCAACTCCACCAATGTCATGGTTTACTCCATTTATCAGGATGCCTTCGTCAATTTCCGGTTTGGCATCGGCAGCGCACAGGCTCTGATCCTGTTTGCGATTATTCTGCTCCTTACGCTGCTGCAGTTTAAAGTTCTGGAAAAGAAGGTGCATTACCAATGACCCTGCGCGGAATTACGTCCCTGTTTACCTATCTGCTGCTCATCCTCCTGTCTTTGATTGTGTTATATCCGCTCATCTTTACGGTGTTCTCAGCCTTTATGACCGAGAAGGAGGTAGCTAATTTCCCACCACCGCTGTTCCCGTCGAGCTTCTATCTGGGCAATTTTACGGAGGCCATCTCCGGCTTCCCGATTATTCGCTTTATTCTGAACAGCTTCATTGTCTCGTCGGCCATCATGATCAGTCAAGTCATTACATCAAGTCTCGCCGCATACGCGTTTGCATTTCTGAATTTTAAGGGCAAGGCACTGCTGTTCGGGCTCTTCTTGTCAACGATGATGATTCCTTGGGAAGTCACGATTATTCCGAATTATCTGACCATTAAGGATTGGGGCTGGATGGACAGTTACCAGGGATTGATCGTGCCGTTTATGGCAGGGGCCTTTGGCGTGTTTCTGCTGCGCCAGTTCTTTCTGCAGCTTCCGCGTGAGCTGTTTGATGCAGCCAAAATCGACGGGTGCGGTCATATCCGCAGTTTTCTGTCCATGGTGCTGCCGTTGTCCCGGTCTTCCATTGCTACCTTGGCGGTGTATACCTTCCTCACGCACTGGAATCACTTCTTGTGGCCGCTATTGATCACAAACCAGGCCTCGATGCGAACTGTACAGATCGGGGTGGCAATGCTGCAGCATGCTGAGGTGATGTCATGGAACCTGATTCTGGCCGGCGTGACCATCGTGCTGATCCCTTCCTTTGTGCTGCTGGCTTTTGGCGTCAAACAATTGGTGCGCGGAATTACCGCTGGTGCGTTGAAAGGTTAGTGCGGTGGTTGGCCTGTCATATGCAGGTTTATCATAGGAAGCATTTTACGAACGAAGGGGGAGAATCGCGGATGAAAAAAAGAACGAGGTTGGTAAGTATCGTGTTAGCTGCGATCATGCTGCTGCTTAGCGCGTGTAACATTAACATGGGTGAGGAGCCTGATAAGGGGACGGATTCCGTACCAAAGACCGATGTTGGTGTTCAAAAAGTGGTGTTCTGGCATGCGATGGGAGGAGCTAATACCAAGGTGGTTGATCAATTAGTCGCCAACTTTAACGCTTCACAGGACAAGGTGCAGGTAGAAGCGGTGTATCAGGGAACCTATGATGACCTGTTAAGTAAACTGAAGGCGTCGATGGGCACAAACGAGGGACCCTCCGTGGTCCAGATGTACGAGATCGGCAGCCGGTTTATGATCGATTCCAAACTAATTACACCCATGCAGGAGTTCATTGATGCGGATCAGTGGGATGTGTCGCAGCTAGAGCCTAACATCAGCGGGTATTATACATTTGAGGATAAGCTGTATTCCATGCCTTTCAACTCCTCTAATCCGATACTGTATTACAATAAAGACCTGTTCAAGGATGCAGGGCTCGATCCGGAAAGTCCGCCCAAGACGTTTGAAGAACTGAAAATCGCGGCAGACACGATATCGAAAAAAGGGAAGGCGGTTGGAGCGAATTTTGCTATATACGGCTGGTTTATGGAGCAGTTGTTTGCTAATCAGGGTGCGGAGTATGTGAACAACGGCAATGGCCGAGACGATCTGGCGACCGAGTCACTGGTCAATACCGAGCCTGGCGTAAAGGTGCTGACTTGGTGGAAGGATCTGATCGATTCCAAGGCAGCCAATAACCTGGGACGTAAAACCGATGATTCCAAGAAGGCATTCTCGGCCGGTCAGGTCGCCATGATTCTGGACTCAACCGCAGCTTTGAAGGGACTTGTGGATAGCTCGGAAGGCAAGTTTGAAGTAGGCACAGGCTTCCTTCCGAAGCCGGAAGGAGCGGAAGAAGGCGGTGTTATCGTGGGCGGAGCAAGCCTGTGGATGATGAACAGTCGTCCTGAAGCAGAGCAAAAAGCCGCATGGGAGTTCATTAAATTCCTGACCTCTCCTTCGGAGCAGGCATACTGGCATATCAATACCGGGTACTTCCCGATTACGACGAAGGCGTATGAGGAAGAAAGCGTGAAGGAGAATCTGAAGAAATTCCCGCAATTCCAGACGGCCATTGATCAGCTGCACCAGACGAAGCTGGTTAAAGCGACCCAGGGTGCCGTGATGGGCGTATTCCCCGAGGCAAGACAGATTGTGGAAGGGGCGATTGAAGAGGTGCTGAACAATAAAAAGTCACCGCAGCAGGCACTGGACGACGCAGCGAAAGAAATTACGACCAAAATTCAGGATTATAACCGTACCGTGAAGTAGTACAGATGGGGAGCCTCAAACTCAGGAGAGACAGGGAGTAACAAGCCGATCCATCAGGATCGGCTTGTTGGTTCGTGGCATGAATGCTCAGCCAACAAACGATTCACCGGCAGTTTCGCTTAAGCGATACATTCTTAGAAAGAAATCCACCTCAACCACAAGCGAAAATCATGAGTACCTGCGTTCTCTTGAGGCTATACTGGTGGTGTATGAGTTTACAAAAGAAATGCGAAAGCGTATACTCAGACAAAATAACCGTTAATTATAGTACCTCACCGAATAACAGCCACTTCGTGAGGAAATTCCCTTCCTCGTGTTAACATTCACATTTAGGGCGTATATAACGTTATTCGAAGCTGAATGCCCCTATCCCGGCAAGAGTGCGATTAATCGCACTTATCGGATGGAGGGCATTTTTTCATATCTTGGAGGACATAGACAGGAGATAGACAAGATGAGCAGATTGACGAAGGAATTGGCGCAAGAAATTGTAACACGGACGATGCGAGTGATTCATTATAATGTGAACGTCATGGATGAACGGGGGCGGATTATCGGTTCTGGCGACCGTTCGCGCTTATATCAGAAGCATGAAGGGGCGCTCATTGCGATTGAGAGGAAGGGTCGCTTCGAGATTGACGAGGAAAGCGCGCGCAAGCTGCAAGGGGTGCTGCCCGGAACGAATCTGGCCATTCACTTCCAGGGCGAAGTTGTTGGGGTCATCGGCATTACCGGCGATCCGAACGAGGTGACCAAGTACGGCGAGCTGGTGAAAATGACGGCGGAAATGTACTTGGAGCAAGCAGATCTGCTGGAAAAAGCCCAATGGGATAAGCGGATGAAGGAGGATTTCCTTCAGTCCGTCATTCATGCGGACGGCAAGGATAACGCCATGCTGCGCCTCCAGGCGGAACGGATTGGCTTCCATCCGGATAAGGCACGGGTTGCATGCATTATGGAGCTGACCGGTGCGCAGGACGCGAATTCATTGTCTACGCTCAAGCAGGTGGTTGAAATATTGGAGGGTCGGCCCGCCATCGACCTGATCGCCATTCATAATACGCGCCAAATCGTGTTGTATAAGCCCCATCTCCATCCGCGGGAGCCGAACGCCGATATATGCGAAGGCATCCGCCATATTCGCAGGCTGCTGGAGGAGAAGCGGATTGCGCCGCTCCGCATTGCGGTTGGCAAGGCGTATTCCGGCATCGACGGCTTAATCGCGTCTTACCGTTCCGCTCAAGATACGATGCGGGCGGGCCAGGCGATATTCCCGGAGCAGACGGTATACTACGGCGAAGATATGCCGAATGAGACCGTGGCAGCGAACGTTACGCCCTCGTGGGTGGCGGAAGAGCTGCAGCGGCTATGGTGGCGGTTCGTGCAGGAGGATAAGAGCGGGGAACTGCAGCAGACGCTGGAGGCCTATTATGATGAGAACGGTGAGCAGCAGCGCATTGCCGAGCGGTTGTCGATTCACCGGAATACGCTTCGCTACAGGCTGCAGCGCATTCATGAGGCGACCGGCAAAGACCCGAAGCATTTTCGCGATTTATATACGCTGATGACGGCCCGCTGGCTAAGCGCGCTGGAAGAGAGGAAGCCGGAGAGTGGCGGCGTCTGGAAGGAACATGCATGATTTGTGCATTTGAACAAAAAACATGCTCTATAAAGCGCTTTATTTCATTTTTATGCATGATGAAGCGCTTTCAAATTACAGGTACAGTAATAGTATAACGAATTGAGACAACACATTAGGGGGTCTTGACTATGGACGTATCTGTAACTGTACTTGGTGCTTTGACGGCATTGGTTGTGGCGATTGTGCTTATATTGCGTAAAGTCCCTCCGGCCTATGGCATGATGATTGGGGCACTTGCCGGGGGGATCGTCGGCGGAATCGGGCTGGTTGATTCGGTGAATTTGATGATGGATGGCGCGAAGGGCATGATTCCGGCCGTGCTGCGCATCCTGGCAGCCGGCGTGCTTGCCGGCGTCCTGATT
The DNA here is from genome assembly GCF_018613005.1 of Paenibacillus sp. ISL-20. Taxonomy (NCBI): domain Bacteria; kingdom Bacillati; phylum Bacillota; class Bacilli; order Caryophanales; family Paenibacillaceae; genus Paenibacillus; species Paenibacillus sp. ISL-20. The sequence goes on along the minus strand of NZ_JAGGRD010000023.1, from coordinate 188,378 downwards.
GAATCGGGCGGCGCGAAGACGATTGCCGAAACGTTGATCCGCAAGGTCGGCGAGACGCGTGCGCTGTTTGCGCTGGCGTTCGCGACGATGGTACTGACGGCGGTCGGCGTATTTATCGACGTCGCGGTCATTACGGTGGCGCCGATTGCGATCGCGATTGCGCAGCGCGCCGACTTGTCCCGCATGGCGATATTGCTTGCCATGATCGGCGGTGGGAAGGCCGGCAACATTATGTCGCCGAATCCGAACGCCATCTCGGCGGCAGAGGCATTCAATATTCCACTGACATCGATGATGATGGCAGGAATCATACCGGCTGTCCTTGGGCTTTTTGCCACTTATCTGATCGCGAAGCGCCTGTCCAAAAAGGGAACGAAGATCACGGGTCAGGAAAGCGTAGACGACGGCGCTCAGCAGCTTCCGAGCTTCCTGGCGGCGATGATGGCTCCGATCACGGCGATTGTGCTGTTGGCGCTGCGCCCGCTGGCCGGCATCGTCATCGATCCGGTTATCGCGCTGCCGGTCGGCGGCCTCGTTGGCGCCTTGTGCATGGGGCGCATCAAACAGATCAATCAATTTGCGGTATCGGGCTTGGGCAAGATGTCGGGCGTGGCTGTCATGCTGCTCGGCACGGGGACGTTGGCAGGCATTATATCGAATTCGCAATTGAAGGATGTCGTCATCGACAGTCTGGCCTCCTCCGGTTTGCCGGCTTACTTGCTTGCGCCGATAAGCGGCGCGTTCATGTCCTTGGCCACCGCTTCGACAACAGCAGGTACCGCGGTCGCCAGCTCGGTGTTCGGCTCGACGATTATGGGGCTTGGCGTTGCTTCCCTGGGCGCTGCGGCGATGATTCACGCCGGGGCGACCGTCTTCGACCATATGCCGCACGGCAGCTTCTTCCACGCAACGGGCGGAAGCGTCAATATGGCGATGAAAGAGCGGCTGCGTCTTATTCCGTATGAGACCGCAATCGGTCTCGTCCTGGCCGTCGTATCGACATTGGTGTTCGGCGTGTTCGGCTGGTTCTTGTAATCTGCGGCAAAATGATTGTTCAGGCAGTTGGTTAAGACTGATGGAGAGGGAGTGGAGAGAATGAAGGTTGTAATTGCCCCAGACTCATTTAAAGAGAGTTTATCCGCATTAGAGGCATGTCATGCCATAGAGAAGGGAATGCGCGCCGTGTATCCCGAAGCGGATATCGTCAATGTGCCGATGGCTGACGGCGGGGAGGGCACGGTGCAGTCTTTGGTGGATGCGACAGGTGGACGATTGGTTCACCGCGAAGTGACGGGACCGCTTGGCACCCCCGTGACCGCGTTCTACGGCATACTTGGTGACGGGAAGACCGCGATTATCGAAATGGCGGCTGCCTCGGGACTAGCGCTTGTGCCGCCGGAGCAGCGCAATCCGCTCACGACGACGACGCGCGGCACCGGCGAGCTTATTACCTCGGCGCTGAACGAAGGCGTCAGCACGATTATTCTCGGCTTGGGCGGCAGCGCCACGAACGACGGCGGCGCCGGCATGGCGCAGGCGATCGGGGTGCGGCTGCTTGACGTCGATGGCTCGGAAATTGGCCATGGCGGCGGAGAGTTGCATCGCATTGCACGCATCGATACGGGCGGAGCCGATCCGCGGCTGAAGCAGGTTGCCTTCGTGGCCGCGTGCGATGTGGACAACCCGCTGACCGGCGAGCGTGGCGCCTCGGCCGTATTTGGCCCCCAAAAAGGCGCCGATCCGGCCATGGTACAGCAGCTTGACGGCAATCTCGCCCATTATGCGGTGATGATTAAGGCATGCTTGGGCCGCGACGTGGCCCAGATTCCCGGCGCTGGCGCAGCCGGAGGGCTTGGCGCCGGTATGCTCGCTTTTTTGGCCGCTGAGTTGAAGCGGGGCGTGGATATCGTTATCGAAGCGACGGGGCTGGCTTCGCAAGTGAAGGATGCGGATCTCGTCATTACGGGAGAAGGCCGCATCGACGGCCAGACGATTTACGGCAAAACGCCGATGGGCGTGGCCAAGACGGCTAAGCGGTACGGAGTGCCGGTCATCGGCATCGCGGGCTCGCTTGCGGACGGGCATGAAGCGGTGCTTGAGCATGGCATCGATATGGTGTTCACGATTGTGCCCGGCGTATGCAGCCTGGACGATGCTATAAGACAAGCCGCCGCCAATATGGAGCGTACAGCTCGCAATATGGCGATGACGTTAAAATGCGGTAGCAAGTTGGCTTGTATAAGATGACGATTAGAGGCGGGCATGATGGAATTCGAGTATAGGATTTGATTGGAAATCCTGTTGCTTTGGCACTAGGGTATAACGTAAACATCTAAGAATTTACGTAGTTTCCGGTACTTAAGGGGGCGTCCCATAAGTAAGTCTGCTTACTCGATGAGACGGCGTCGAGACAGCTACCATCCCAAGATGCTCACCAAAGTCATCGTCTACGCTTACACACAACGGATCTAGAATTACGTCAAAGAGAGAAATGGCGGTACAGGGCTGATCTCCCTGGAACCGCCATTCCTTTATTTTGCTGTTTTTTCATCAATTGACCGCCGCCGGGATAGGCACTCGCAAAGATTCGGTCGTCCAAACGGGTTGATGGCTTCATTGACGATGCAAACCAGATGGTGCCTAAGGGATATCTTCCTCCAAATCCATTAATGGTTTGGATAGCACCTCCATTTTACCGAAAAACGGTTTCTTTGCGTCTAAAAAAGCAAGAAATCTGCACGGCGTAGCGGAGAGGACGAAACGATTCCGGACAAGCGTCAGCGCTCGCCTTTGCCCCCACATTTCGTCTTTACCCAGAACCATTCCAAGAAATGTGGGGGCAACAGCGATGGTAGGAACGATTCGTACATGGAGCGTCTTCTAACAGCAAGAAGGGGGCCTCCTGCAAGATCTAAGATCTTTTGGGACAGCCCCTTGTGGTCGTCTTACCGTGACTCCGTGTAATATTCCACGAGGAAATCACGGAAGGCAATCGCGGCCTTGGACAAGTACCTGGATTCCAGCCATGCCATTTGGAATATGCGGCGGGCCAGTGGTTCTTGTATGCTTAGCTTCGTCAGCTTTAATTCCTCGCTGCTTCTGCATTCACCGATTAAAGCTACGCCAAACCCGGAACGGACCAGATCGGCTATGGTTCCGGGGTCCTCCACCTCGCAGACGACCTTTGGGTGAAAACCAGCTTGTTTGCAAAATTCATTATTCATCTTCTGATACGGATGACCTTCTTTATAACCGACAAACGATTCTCCTGCAGCCTCGCTTAAGTGAATTTGATTTTTTTCGGCTAAGCTATGGGTGGGGGGAACGGCCAAGAACACTTCTTCGACGAGCAAAGGCAAGCTGCGAATATCCGGGTGCCGGATAGGCATAGAAGTGAGAAAGAAATCAACTTCGTTATGTTCAATGGTCTGAACCATATCCTCCATCGAAGACTGAATGATATGAAAGTTAACTTTCGGATGTTGGCTTAGAAACAATCTTAAAGGCTCGCGGAGCTGCTCCATGTTGGATAAGGCCAGATGAATGCGCCCATGCTCCAGTCCCGCCAGATCCTCGACTTGCCGCCGTCCCTCCTCCAGCAGTTGCAGAGCTGCTTTGGCTTTTGCCAAAAATGCTTTGCCATACGGATTGAGGCGGATCTGCCGGCCTTGGCGTTCAAATAACGGAGCGCCGAGATCCTCCTCGAGTCTGGAAATGGTCTTGCTGAGCGCCGGCTGAGCAATATGGAGCTCCTCTGCGGCTTTGGTCATATGTTCAAGTCTTGCTACGGCTACAAAATACTTCAGCTGTAACATTTCCATAACGGTTCTCCCCCCTTGCTTATATACTCCAGTATATATATACATAGACAATTTTGTATTTTTTATTATCTATCGATGATTATAGAATGATCTCAGAAACAAGATCAAGGGATTTATGAAAGGATGATCGATATGAAAGCCGTAGCATTTAGTGCGATTGGACCGCCGGATGTCCTGCGTGTCTTGGAATTTAAAGATCCTCAGGCTGGTAACGGTCAGATAAGAGTTAAAGTCAAGGCAGCTGGCGTACAGCCAGTTGACTGCGGGATAAGGGGGAGCGGCTGGGCACCGCCTAATGTGACATTGCGGATGCCGCAAATTCTTGGCAATGAGTTCGCCGGAACGATAGATCAGGTAGGTGAGGGGGTCACCGGCTTTGAGGTTGGTGAGGACGTCATTGGCTGGTCTTTACTCGCCTGCTACGCGGAGTATGTGGTGGTCAGCACAGATCAAGTTGTGCGCAAGCCGGATTCCATGCCGTGGGAAGAAGCGGGCGTGCTGACTGCATCTGGGCAAACTGCCCATACGGCCCTTCAGGCGTTAGGAATAGGTGAAGGCGATACCGTTCTGATACATGCGGCAGCAGGTGGCGTCGGTTCTTTCGCCGTCCAAATCGCTCGTGCCTGGGGAGCACGGGTCATCGGAACGGCAAGCGAGCGAAATCATGATTATCTTCGTTCACTGGGTGCAGTTCCTGTTGTTTATGGCCCAGGTCTTGTAGACCGGGTCAAGTCCGCCACCCCTGAGGAGGTGAGTGCCGCGCTGGATGCCGCTGGCGAAGAAGCGCTGCTGGCCTCATTGGAGCTTGTCGGCGATCGGAGCCGCATTGGCACGATTGTAGCTTTTGATCGGGTAGAAGAACTGGGCGTTCGCGCGATCCGCAGTCAGCGATCCAAGGATCGATTGGCCGAACTGGTTCAATTATATGAACAAGGGAGACTGAAGATCCATGTGTCCCGGACGTTTTCGCTGACCGAGGCGGCAGAAGCGCATCGCACCGTGGAGTCCGGCCATGTTCGGGGGAAGGTCGTGCTGCGGATAGCGATGGAGGAATGATTCGTACGCGTAGCGTCATACAAAAGACGGAGGGGGCGTCCCAGACTAAGGTCCAGGAAGAAACTGGTCCGTGGCAGCGTGTTAACTTTTTCCTTCACGATATAATGGACATATACATAAAGAGGAATGGACGTGGAGGATTTTATGAGAAAACAGGGTATGATGGCAGTAAAAATCTCATCGCTGTTGATATTTGCTGTCCTGGTGGGATGCGATGCCGCTAATAATGCGGAGGAAGCAGTAAAGCGGGAGCTTGATCAATTGGCACAAGTCGGGAATATGGCCGGCGATTCAGCGCTAGCTATCAGTGATCAAGTAAAGCGGGAAGGGAAAGAGTTCGAGTTGACGACGGCTCAGGAAGTCGGCACAGCCGAGGGACTGGCCATCGACCATGCTGTAGGCAATGTTGAGCTCATCGCTGTACCCGGTGATGAGATCAAAGTGAAAACGACCGTGTGGTTTAACGAAGGCTTCTTCAAGAATGACAACATTCGTACCCAGGTTACGGAGCAGGCCGCTACTTCCTTTACGCTCAAGGACGACATCCTGGAATTAAGAACGCACCCTATGGAGGACTCCAGCAAGAGTTTATGGGATTGGTCGCAGAAGCAATTCGGCGACTCCGGATTCATGATAGATTATGTGATCGAAGTACCGGAAGACCTGCAGCATATTCGCATCAAGAATGATGTTGGGAAGATTCTGGTGAACGAATTGAAGGGGGATTTTGAACTTCAGTTGGGAGCCGGGGAAATTCAGCTCGCCAAAACGGAAATCACGGGCAATTCCAAGATCGTATCCGAAGCGGGCAGCGTGAAGCTGGACCTTGAGCAGATCGATAAGGACAGCACGCTGACGGCCAACACATCGGCAGGAAGTATCACGGCCATGTTTGCGCCGTCCATGAAATACACGCTGGATACCGAAACCGAGCTTGGACAGATTACTGGAGCAAGCCGGGGTCAGAGTGACATAAACGGCGGCGGAGCGAAAATATCCCTGACGACCGCTCTTGGTTCCATCAAAGTTAATCCATAAGCGGCACATGATAGCTAAGAGCACATGCCAAATTCCATAACGAGATCACCTCTTGGATAATCGGTGAAACTCTTTGAGTCTCCCTAATATATGGTGATTTAGGATCAAAAAAACAATCACGGATGTAGATCATCCGCGATTGTTTTTTTGTATGTTAAACCACAGTGTGGATGGGCAATGGGCCTTACATTAATTTCAGCACTTGGCACAGCTGATATAGATAGTGCACGCCGCGTATTTGGTTATGGTTGCGGTAGTTAAGGTATACCAGCGTGTCCTTGAGCACTCGTCTCGCGTTATCGACTTGATGATGCTCGAGTTCATGCAGTACATCCTTGATGACCTCCAGCGGGTAATTCGCTGAGCGGAGAATCCGAATGATCATGATCTGCCGGATCTGGGCGCCATCGAACTTCCGATAGCCGTTTTCCCGATCCCGAGGCAGATGAAGTACGCCTTCCCTCTCCCAGTGGCGGATGGCCGAGGTGGGAACGCCGGTCTCGGCCGCAACCTCCCCGATGGTCAGCTCTCTTTTTCGGCCACGGGTATCGACAACGTCAAGCTGCTCGGTTTCCAGAATGCGGATGGTCCGCTCCGCGAGGATTTTATCCTGCTGGAGATTGGCTTGGACCTCATTTACGATCCAGAGCGCTTCATCCAGCTCCTTCTCCTGCAGCTTGACCATCACTTGCTTCGTAACGTCTACGCCGAAACCGGGAAACATGGCTCGGATGCACTCAAAGTAAGCGGCATGCTCCTCGGTATATATCCGGTATCCGTTCGGAGCACGCTTCGCGGGAGGAACAATCCCCCACTGCTCATAGTGCTTGAGCGCACTTGTGGTAATCCCCAATTTCTTGGCGATATCAATTGGTCTGATACCCACGACGTTCCCCCTTACCTCATGCGGATCTGCCTGCATCCTTTTCCTGGGGGATTGTATCATGAAGAACGGTCAATGAAAAGCCTGCTGGGAAAATAGCGGTATCATCGTCTTGATCTATGTCACCATATCAAGATGATTGCCGTTACAAAATGTTTTTAACCTGTAAAGTATTATTTTGGGTATTAAAAAAGGAGTCTTAGATGGTTTATCTAAGATTCCTTCGTTTGCTGCTGTTTCTGACGCTCCAGATAGGCAGCGACCTTCATGCGGTTTCCGCATGTTTTGGGGCTGCACCAGCGCCTTGTGCCATTTTTGCTATTGTCGTAAAAGCGAAGCACGCACGCCGGATTTTCGCATTTTTTCACCAGTTTCAGGTCATAGGTAGTTAAAAAGTCAACGGCAGAGGCGGCGATCGGGGTCAACAGATCCAGCGGCTTGCGAAACAGCATCCGGCTTTTGCGGCTGTACGCGCTGCCTTCTGCCACAAGCGTTGTGCGAATGATTTGCTCCTGCAGCAGCCCATTGACAAACTGTAGACTTGCCTCCGTTGAGGTTTCGTTCACACTGCCCGGCTGAATCAGATTAAAGAGGTGGTCACGGAGCAATCTGGCGGCCTCCACGATTCCGGTTTCCTCCTCGGAGCCAGTCCATACCGCCTTGCGCAAGTTTTGCTCTACCTCGGTCAGCAGGTTAGCCTTGACCTGCCAATCCAGTAAAGCCTCGAAGTCATGCAGCAAATCCAGCGGCTGACCGTTGACAGCGATCTTGGTATTGACGAAATCCAGTATAGGATAGTTGCCAATAAAATAAAATTCGGGTGCGATTTTTTTTGGCATAGGTACTGCTCTCCTCAGAACATACGATAAGTACTTATTTGTAGCCCATTATATAGTCAATGCTGTGTTTACACAAATGAAACGGCATCAAACATTATACATAAACCTTCAAGCTCCGTGACGGCTTTTGATTTCGAAAACGGCGATAGATCAACCTTTTTCCGTTTGGAATTTTGTACTTGCATCAATGTTGTAAGATGGGTTTGTAAAATGAAGTATGGAGCTAGTTTCCACAATGAAAGAGTATGTTTTCGAAGCGAGTTTGATTGCGAAGATTCTCATGGAAGCTAAGCCAGACAAAACGAAGAGTATGCTTTTGAGGCGAGTTTTATAGCAAAGTGTTCCAATGAAGCTATGCTCCATAAAACGTTTAGGAGGTTCAAAAATGGAAGGAACGATTAAAATTCGCGGTGCCCGGGAGAACAACCTGAAGAATGTTTCGCTTGAAATCCCGAAATACAAATTGGTTGTTATGACAGGGCCGTCCGGCTCGGGCAAGTCCACGCTTGCGATGGATACGCTGCAGCGGGAGTGCCAGCGGCAGTACATGGAATCCATGGGCATGGTGTCGGACTCGGTCAGCAAGCCGAAGGTGGATTCGATTGAAGGACTATCCCCGTCGATCAGCGTGGGACAGCACATTACGAACCGGAACCCAAGATCCACCATCGGAACGGTGACGGATATCTACACGCTGCTTCGAATTTTGTTTGCCAAGCTTGGTGAGCGTACCTGTCCGTCCTGTGGCGATACGGTGATGCCTCATGTGGACGGAGAAGCCTATCACGGTCCAGCGGAGGAGGAAGAGATCAGCGATTCTCATGAGACGGTTCATTGTAGGCGATGCGGCCATGGTCTCGAAAAATTGACCATGTCGCATTTTTCCTTTAACAAGCCGGAAGGTGCATGCGAAACGTGCAGCGGACTCGGTCAAACGGTGAGTCTGAACGTGGATGCCGTGTTCCGTCCGGAATTAAGCTTAAGAGACGGCGGGGTGGCAACGTGGTACAGCGCTCTTACCGATTATAACACCAGCATCCTGAAAGCGGCAGCCAAGTATTACGGGTTCGCATTCGATGAGTTCATGCCGCTTCGGAATTATGAAGAGGTTCAGCGTGATCTCCTATATTTCGGCGTAGAGAGCGAGCAGTTCAGCCGGCATTTTCCTGAGATGAAGCCGCCGAAGTCCGTAGGACAAGGCAAGTACGAGGGTGTAGTCACCGGGATATGGAGAAGGTACCGGGAGAAGGGGAGCGAGTCCGGTGAAGCATCCCTGTTTCATGAGCATGTCTGTCCGGATTGTCACGGAACGAAGCTCAAGGAGGACAGCCGCCGCGTCCGGGTAGAGGGAGTCTCCATTAACGAAGTTAACGCCTGGTCGATCGGGGAATCCTTGAATTGGATGGAGGCACTGCTGAATAAGCTGACAGAGGACCAATTAACGATTGTCGAACCGCTCATTCATGATTCTGTCGTCAGACTAAAACGCATTATGGATGTCGGATTGGGTTACATGTCCATGGAGAGGCAGGTCGTCACCATGTCGGGCGGAGAAGCCCAGAGGCTTCGGCTCGCATCGATTCTGGGATCAGGCCTCACGGGGGTGCTGTACATTTTGGACGAACCGACAACGGGACTGCATCCCAAAGATACCAGGGGACTCATCCAGGTTCTGAAACAACTGAGGGATCTGGGCAACACGGTGCTTGTCATCGAGCATGACGAAGAAGTGATGCGGGCCGCTGACCATATCATTGATATCGGACCGGGTGCGGGAACGATGGGCGGTATGGTTGTCGGTCAAGGAACGCTGGTGGAATTGATCCGTAATCCCAAATCCGTGACCGGATCCTACTTCCGAGATAACACGATGCTTAACGCACCGAGTCAGCGCAGGGCTGGAAACGGAAGCCTGCTGACGATCGAGGACGCACATTTGAGAAATCTGAAACATATCACGACCTCTTTCCCGCTCGGCACTCTCATATCGGTGACAGGTGTATCGGGATCTGGTAAATCCACGCTATTGTTTGATCTTCTGGCGGAATCCGGAAGCGATCAATCAACTCCAAGCGGCTGCAAGGCCATCACGGGTTGGGAATCGGTAGGGCAGCTGATTACGGTTGACCAATCACCGGTATCCCGAATGCAGCGCTCCAACATTGCTACGTGTACCGATGTTTACACCCATATCAGAAACTGGTACGCCAGCTTGCCGGAAGCCAAGGAAAGTCAATTGACGGCCAAGCACTTTTCCTTTAACACGCAAGGCGGGCGATGCGAGACATGCCAAGGCCTTGGCGTGGTGTCCGTGCATATGCACTTCCTTCCGGAGCTGGAAGTACGCTGTCCGGACTGCAAGGGCAAACGGTTTAAGGAAGAGGTTCTCCGCGTGACCTTTAACGGTTACACCATCTCCGACATTTTGGATATGACCATTGAGGAAAGTCTGTCGATTCTGGAGGATCGACCGAAAATAATGGAATTGACCCAACTGCTCTGCGATGTCGGACTTGGGTATTTGAAGTGGGGGCAATCGGTGAGTACCTTATCCGGCGGTGAGGGGCAGCGGATTAAATTGGCCAAGGAACTTAGCAAAAAAACTAAGAATCACACGCTGTATTTGCTGGATGAACCTTCAACCGGGCTTCACCCAGGAGATGTCCGGCAGCTGCTGGTTCTTTTGAACCGCTTGGTGGACGCGGGGAACACTGTGATTTTGGTTGAACACAATCTGGATTTGATCTGGAATTCCGATTGGATCATCGATATCGGGCCTGGCGGAGGAGCTGCCGGCGGGTCTGTCGTGGCGACAGGAACGCCTGAGGACGTGGCGGCTGTGGAAGCCTCGTTTACCGGCCGTTTTATCAAAGAAATCTATATGTGACGGGTTGAACGAGAAGGGAGGAAGTTTGAATGGAGCAAACCGTAGATGAGAAGGGCAAGGTAACAAAAACCACGGTTCGATATTTTATCAAGCTGCTGCGTTCTTCGGGTATTCCGAAGCTGGTGCTCTTTCTGGCCATCGTGCTCAGTTTGGTTGGTGCGGTGACGGGACTGGTCGTCCCGCTCATCACCGGCCAATTCATCGATAACTTTGCGGCAGATTCGTTTAATATTCGCACGGTCGGCTTTCTGGCCGTTCTGTTCCTGCTGGAAGCTGTGGCGAGCGGACTTTCCTATTATATGCTTGCCTATGTCGGGAACCAGACGGTCAACAAAATTCGTAAACGGCTTTGGACCAAGGTGCTGGCTTTGCCGGTTCCGTTCTTTGACAAGCATCGCTCGGCAGAAACGATGAGTCGGGTGACCAACGATACAAACGAAGTGAAGACGCTGATCACGGATCATTTGATTGCTTTTTGTTCAAATCTATTGACCGTTTTGGGGGCCGTTGCAATCTTGTTTTACTTGGATTGGTGGATGACCCTCATTATCCTGATTGCCGTTCCGGTAGGGTTCGGCATATTAATGCCCATCGGCGGAAAAATGTACAAAATCTCCATCAGTATGTATGGACAGCTGGCCCAGCTGTCCGCCATGCTGACCCAGGTGATCGGCGAGATCCGCCTGGTGAAAGCCTCCAATGCAGAACGGAGGGAGGAGAACAGCGGGTACGAGGATATGGACAGCCTGTACCGTTTTGGCATGAAGGAAGCCAAGATCAACTCGGTCCTGATTCCGTTGATGTCGATGGTCATGGTCGTGCTGCTGGTGGTCATCATCGGTTACGGCGGCGTTCGCGTCTCTTCAGGGGCACTCAGCGCAGGCGAGCTGGTATCGTTTATTCTGCTGCTGTTCCAAATCATGTTTCCTTTCAGCCAGTTTGCCACTTTCTATTCCCAGCTCCAAAAAGTGATGGCGGCAACCGAGAGATTGCGGCTTATCCTCGAATATGAGCCGGAGAGCGACGATCGTGCGGTGCGCATGGCACCAGAAGGGCATCGGGACGTTGAATTTAAAGAGGTGACGTTTGCTTATCATGAAGGCGAGACGATTCTGTCCAAGATATCCTTTTCGATTCCTGCCAAGAAGGTTACCGCTCTGGTAGGACCCAGCGGCAGCGGCAAAACCACGGTGTTCTCCTTGATTGAGCGGTTCTACGCGCCATCCGGCGGGGAGATCTACTTTGGCTCGGAAGCGATCCGCGATTATACACTGGATTCCTGGCGGAGAAAGCTTGGTTATGTGTCCCAGGACAGCCCGCTGATGACCGGAACGATTCGGGACAATATCGTCTATGGACGGGAAGAGCCGGTCTCCGACGAGGAAATTGCCGAAGCTGCGAGATTGGCTTATGCAGAGGGATTTATCGAGGCACTGCCGAGAGGATATGACACGGAGGTTGGGGAGCGAGGCATCCAGTTATCCGGAGGTCAGCGTCAACGCGTGGCGATTGCAAGGGCGCTGCTGCGGAAGCCGGATATCCTGCTTCTGGATGAAGCGACGGCAAGCCTGGACAGCGACTCCGAGCATGAAGTGCAGAAGGCGCTGAACAATCTGATGGTCGAGCGTACGACCGTGGTCATTGCCCACCGTTTATCGACTGTCGTCGAGGCTGACCAGATTATTGTTCTGGAGAAGGGTCATATTACGGGAAGCGGGACGCATGAGGAATTGATCCGAAACCATCCAGCCTATGTGGAGTGGGCCAAGAAACAGTTCCAGACTGGGGAATAGGAACGGGGCAAGAAGGGTTATTTACTGGGAGAATCGAATACAACTAGTAGGTATAGCTTGAGCTTAGATGAGAATAGAGGAGTTGAGCAGAGCATGGCGCAGATCAAAATTTATGGTGTACGAGAGAGGCTGAACCCGGTCAAGGAGCCATTATCGGAAGTGATACACGCATGTGTGGTCGAAGCGTTTGAACTACCGGCGGATAAGAAATTCCATCGATTTTTCCCCATGAACCGGGAGGATTTCCACTTCCCTGACGGGAGAACGGATCGCTACACCGTGATCGAGATTAGCATATTTGAAGGCCGTACTGTGGAGGCCAAGAAACATCTGATTCGATTGTTATTCGAACGGATTCAGAATATGCTGCATATCGCTCCGCAGGATGTGGAGATTACGATATTTGAAACGCCGCAGCACAACTGGGGAATCCGGGGTCTTCCGGGGGATGAATTGGCACTGGGTTATAAGGTGAATATTTAGAACATCAAGGAAGTGCGAAGTGCTTAAGGGACAGTCCAAGCGACTGTCCCTGTTTATTTGTGTTGGAGAATGCAGGACTCCCCACATTCACTCCTTCAAACGTTCTATAATAAGATTTAAATCGGCAACCAGCTTGGTCATGATGTCGGCTGCATCTGAAACTTGCTTAATGGATTCAAAATGTCCCTGGAACGCTTCGACGATTTCATGAGTATGATCCGCCGTTTCACTTGTAAACTGGGTCATTTCATGTATGGACTGATTCATTTGGTCGGAGCCCGTGTATCGTCCGGATCAGCTCCGTGATTTCCTCAACGGAGGAGGATTGCTCGGCGAGCTTGCGGATTTCACCCGCTACAATCGCGAACCCTCTACCGGCCTCGCCGGCTCTTGCCGACTCGATGGAAGCGTTTAATGCCAGCAAATTCGTCTGGCTTGCAATACTTTGAACCACCTGCAATATATGTCCGATCCGGGCAATATGGTGGTTTAACGTATTTACCGCCTCTTGCGATCTAGTGACGGATTGACCGGTATTCCTGATCTCGGATACGATATTACCGATCATATGACTGCCGAACTCGGCCTGTCTGGCGGATTCTTCGGATGCAACTGCAGCTTCTGTTGCCGAAGTTGCCACATGCCGGATTCCTACGGCAATATCGCCAATAGCGGCGGTATTCATCTTCATAACATGCAACTGCTGATGTGCTCCGGCGGCTACTTGCTGAACAACTCCGCCAAGATGCTTGCTGATCTCTGTGCTGTGCCCTGATTGACTGCTTAGCTGCAGCGCCGTGTCATTCAACTCAAGGGAGGTCTGCGACAATTTCGACGTGATCTCCTCAATGATCGCGGCACGCTGCTGATGCTGTTCCTCTTTTAATAATGTTTCGATCTTCAGCGTGCTGAGAATTTGCCAGCTGGTTGCTGCCGATGTGAAGATCAGGAATAAGGCATGTATGAGCAGCATGGTGAGTGAATAACTGGTTGTTCCGAACACAAGTTCAGGAATGACCAGATAGCCAAGCAGATGGTGTATGGCAAATATAGCCGTCATCAATGCGATGAGTCTTATATTTTTATAATAGGGCCAGTGAGACTGAATTCATAAGCTTGTTTTTTTGTTTCAGCATAGAAAGTTCATCGAGCTCCTTATCTTTCGATATAATGACATGAAAACCTTGATACATCCTACCGTATTTGACTGGAGATAGTGTTTTCCTTCAAATGGAGATATATAATTTTTAAATATGAAAAATGATTCTATACGAGTTATTTATCGGTATCTCAATTCAAAATTTAAGAGGGGGACATTCCTTGACCTTACAGCAGCTGAAATACGCCATTGAGGTAGCCAATCGTGGCTCGATGAATGAGGCGGCCAAACGTTTGTTCATTTCCCAGCCCAGTCTGTCCAACGCGATTAAGGATTTGGAAGAAGAGCTTCGCATTACGATATTCGAGCGGACCAACAAAGGCATATCCTTGTCCAAAGAGGGCGCGGAGTTTCTAGGATATGCACGACAGGTGGTAGAGCAGGCCGAGTTACTGGAGGGGCGTTATCTGAATGCGAAGCCTTCTCCGCAGCATTTTTCGGTATCCACTCAGCACTATGCCTTTGCGGTCAATGCCTTCGTGAATCTGGTTCAGGAATACGGACAGGATGAATATGAGTTGGCACTGCGGGAGACGAAGACTTATGAAATTATTCAGGATGTTAAAACCCTGCGCAGCGAAATCGGCATTCTGTACCTCAATGAATTCAATGCCAAGGTGATCAACAAGCTGTTGAAGGATGCAGGACTGCAGTTTACCAGCTTGTTTACGGCGAGGCCGCATATTTTTATCAGCATCAAAAATCCGCTGGCGAAGCAGTCTATCGTGACCATTGACGAGCTTCAGAATTATCCGTATTTATCCTTTGAGCAGGGGGAATACAATTCGTTCCACTTTTCCGAGGAAATTCTCAGCACCTTATCCCATAAAAAAAGCATCCGGGTCAATGACCGCGCGACCCTGTTCAATCTGCTGATTGGTCTGAACGGCTATACCATTTCGACCGGAGTGCTGAGTGCTGACCTGAATGGGAACGAGATTATTCCGGTTCCGCTCGCATGTGATGAGACGATCAACGTTGGATGGATCAGTCATAAGAATGCGACCCTGTCCAAGCTTGCTGCCGCTTATGTCGAGGCGCTGTATGAAGCGATATCCACCTGATTTTGATGGGTATAGCTTCCGGCTATAGCTCATTACAGCAGCACGGAAGAACTGGTGAGCGATATCGTGAAGGCATATCGGGGCAAACTCAGGCATTCTATGACGCGGGATGCCGCAGCTTGCAGCTGGACGATTGCACGTGGGGGTGCGACAAGAATTACTGGGAAGCCCGTCAGCAGGAGGGCGTTGACGTTCAGGAAATTGCCAAGCTGTACGCCCATGTCAACCAGGAAACGGTGAAGGGATTCCTGGAGGATCTGATTATCACGACTCACGTATGCCGCGGCAACTATCATTCATTAAGGAGATTGCGGACGAGATTTGCAATTCGTAATCAAATAGTCGCCCATCATATCCCCCTTGGGAGGTATCGGAAAAGGATTCCGATAACCCTCTCAGGGGGATTTTTATTAGCGGTTGGACATGATCTGGTTACGGAATTCCCCCGGCGACATGTTGGTGAACTGCTTGAATACCCGGCATAAATAATGGACCTCCATTCCCACCTTCCTCCCGATTTCCTCCAGCGTCAAATCCGTGGTCATCAATAGACCCTTTGTTTTCTCGATCCTGACTTTAATAATATACTGCACAGGTGTCATCTTCATTTTGGATTTGAAGAAGCGGATAAAATAGTTGGGATTATAATGGATAAGTCCCGCCAATTGCTCCACGCTTACGTTATCGCTGATATGCTCCTCGATATACTGGAATACCGTGTTCAGCTTCTGCATATCAGGCAGCATGGACAGCGAGATTTGGCGATCGGGAACGATGTCAAGATAATGTCGGACAAGCTTCATCAGTATTTCGTTCCTTTGCAGTGGGGCGGTCCAAGTGCTGCTCCCATATGCATCGATCAACTCCTTGAATAACTGCTCCATAAATGACTCGTCCGGCACATCCAGCACGTGGGGAAGATGAATCAGCTGAAACAAGTTCAGCGTGTCCACCTTGGCGGTAAAATGGCACCAGAACTTCCTGTAGGTGTTGTCGCCCACGACAGAGATGGAATGAAGCGATCCGGCTGGCATGAGAACGATTTGCCCGGGGGAGGGATGATATTCTTGTTCGTCGATCTTAATCCAGCCTTCCCCTTCCCTTATAAAATAAAGGGCGTTATAGGACGGCCTCATATTAAAGAAGCGCCAGTTCTGGGACACTTTATCAACCTTGGCAATGGATAAGCGAAGGTTCGCGTTAGCGAGGTAATTCTGAATCAACTTCAGGTGGTTAATATCCATTGGCGGCCCCCTACCGGTTGTGTATTTTGGATACATTGATGTGTTTTTTATGCATTTCAAATCCGAGCGGCATTCATTAAGCTAAATGAGGAATCGCATTCAATGACATATCAAGGGGGAGGTAATGAATTCAAAGCTTAGGGCTGATCTGCCATTCCATCAGGATATCAAAGGAAATCGAGGAGGAATCGTTAAGGAATGAAGATGATGAAACGGATTAAGAAATTCGCAGTAATCGGATCCGCGATATTATTAATGACCGCATCCATTGCAGCTGCCGAACCTGTGGAAATCAGTAAACGGACGGTGACAGATCCTGCAATGGCAAATGCCACCGGGCCGACCGAACTTCAATCATCCGGACTGGCTGATGCTCCCTGGTCGGCCGGAACGCCTTTGGACGTGCTTAAGAACGATTTCAGCATATTTTATAAGGATTTGCAAGCGATTCCATATTTCGCTGGCGGCGGCGTTGCTGCAGTAGGGGACGCTGCATTCAATATCAACGTGCCCGATTATTATATTCCAGCCATCTCGGCAGCACGTTACGGCAAAGGGCGTATCGTTGTCGCCGGGAGTAAGGAGTATTTCAATCTGTCCGAGTCGGCGGGTGATGCCGCGGGTAAGCTGGCCCGGAATATTTTATGGTGGCTGACGGACGATGCCTCTACGAATCAAGGTCAAGGAAATGATCATACGAACCGCTATGAGGATGCATTAAGGAAGCCGGGAAAGAAAATTCGATTAATAACTACCTCTGCCGCTCTCACGGTAAATTCGGATTTACCCATTGAATTGGTGAAAATCGACAGTTGGGCTTCCGTAAACCTGAATCCGCAAAAATATGCGGCAGCCTATGTAGACCATACGATGAAGGATAAGGATCTGGAAGCGCTGGATCAATATCTACGGTTAGGCGGCGGCATCGTCGTGGCGGATAACCTGAGCGGCATCGAGGGAATAACGCGTGATACTCCTGAGGAAATCGTGCTTCAGGTCGGCAATCTGAGGGGAGCCAGACTCAGCCGTGATTTTGCGATTCAAAAGCTGCTTAACCGGGCTGGACTGACGCTGATGAACAGAGGTTCGGAGTCCAATGTGGGCGAATCGGCATTGACCTATGAGCAAGCCAACGATCATCATATCAAGACACGGCTTGCTCAAGGCAATGAAGTGGAAGAGGGAACGATCACTTACGATCAAATCAATATCGGTCCGCCGGGCACACCCACGAACAAAAAACAGGAGCGGCTCTACAATATACTAAACGAGACGCTCGAAACGTTATCCAGCGAATCCCCGCTGTACGCTTGGGCAGATACAGAGGCCGACAGCCTGCCGCCCGCCGAGTTCCCGATCCAAAAATTTCAGCAGCCCTATACGAATGCGCTGCATAACTTCCGTTTCAGTCATTTTACCTTGGATAAGGCCAACGAGAAATCTCCGTATGCCGACGCATTTCCGGGAGTAGTTTCGGAGGAAGCGGCCATCGTTAACGACCGTGAAGTCGAGGTCGACTTTGATTTCCCCAATACGATGTACACGCACGCCCTTCCGTCGAAAAATTGGATCAGTACCGGATTGTATGCACCCCCCGGTAAAGTCATTACGCTTGAAGTACCGGAAGGCGTGGAGCATTTAACGGTTCAAATCGGTTCGCATGATGACGATTTGAGAGGATCCGGCAAGTGGGAACGAGTTCCGCTTATCGTAAACCACCAGAAGCTGACCCCGGGCATCCATCAAGTCAACAGCCCATATGGTGGCTTCATATATCTCATTCCCCTAAAGGCGAAGGATGATTTTCGGGCAACCGTCAAGATCAGCGGGGCGGCGGAAGCACCGCATTACGTGCTCGGCAAGACTACGCTTGAGGACTGGGATAGAATTCGCACGGGGCCGGTTGCCGTCCCTTTTGCGGAGCTTCAAGGCGAAAGAATGATCCTGACGGTCCCCTCGGATTTGATTCGCCAAGTAACCGACCCGGAGGAGTTGATGCGGACCTGGGACGAAATTTACGACAGTTATGATGAACTGGTAGGCCTTGATCCGGACAGGGCGATGCCTCATACCGCTCATCAATTGAACCGCCGTTACGTCGCCGACGGACAGATCTCTTCCGGGGCGATGCATGCGGGATATCCGATCATGATGTCGTTCAGTTATGCGGCCAACCTGCTGGATGTCCATTATGTAAAAACAAGCGCTTGGGGATTCTGGCATGAACTTGGGCATGAATACCAGCAGCGGACATGGACCTGGAGCGATGTAGGGGAAGTGACCGTTAACCTATTCTCACTGTACACCCAAGAGAAGTATGGGAATGCCTCCGAACTATTGAAAATCGGGAATGACGGCAAGAATTACTATGACCGGGGAATCGAATTTGTAGAAAACCATGATCCGGCAAAAAAATACGGCCAAATCGGCAAGTATGAAAGACTGGTGATGTTCAAGCAGCTTCAGCTTGCTTACGGCTGGGAATTCTATACCCGGATATTCGAGAAATACCGCGAATTATCTCGCGACGAAATTCAAGGTACGGTGGATACTTTTGCCGTCATAGCTTCTCAAACGGCTGGGGAGGACCTGACTGAATTTTTCGACAAATGGGCAATAGGTCTGACGGAAGACGGAAAAGGAAGGATTGCTTCATTGAATTTGCCTAAGCCGCATACCGATATTTGGACGTTAAGAGAATAACCATGAAGAAGTCATCCTTTCTCAGTTGAGGAAGCATGGCTTTTTTCATTTATGCAATATAGCATATTTTTGTACGGGATATTGCATACGTGTGACTTTTTGCATACAATGGAATGGTAAATGATATGTACGTTAAGATACTTCGGATCCACGGGAGGAATTTCATATGTCCAGTCAATCGTTAAGCGCTTTCTTACAGGATAATCTAACGGAACTCAAGGAGCAAGGACTCTATAATACGATCCAGCCTCTTGAAAGTCCGAATGGCCCGCTTATTACCATTCAGGGTCGTGAATTCGTGAATTTATCTTCCAACAACTATCTCGGACTGGCGAATGATGAGCGATTGAAAGAAGCGGCGATCCGGGCTACGACCGATTTCGGGACTGGCAGCGGCGCCGTTCGCTCCATTAACGGAACGCTTGCACTTCATGTAGAGCTTGAGGAGAAGCTTGCCCAGTTCAAGGGAACCGAGGCGGTGCTGACGTATCAATCCGGTTTCAATTGCAATATGGCGGCAATCTCGGCGGTGATGGGTGCCGGGGATGCGATTTTGTCGGATGAGCTCAACCATGCGTCCATTATTGATGGCTGCCGATTGACCAAGGCGAAGGTTATTCGTTTTAACCATTCGGACATGGACGATTTGCGTTCGAAAGCACAAGAAGCGAGAGAATCCGGTTTATATAACAAAATTATGGTCATTACCGATGGCGTGTTCTCGATGGATGGCGATATTGCGAAGCTCCCCGAAATCGTGGAGATCGCCGAAACCTATGATCTGATTACTTATGTGGATGACGCTCATGGATCTGGCGTTCTTGGGGGCGGTGCAGGTACGGTGAAGCATTTCGGGTTGTCGGAGCGGGTAGATATTCAGATCGGCACGCTGTCCAAGGCGGTTGGCGTTGTCGGCGGGTATGTTGCCGGATCACGGGATCTGGTCGATTGGCTCAAGGTCCGCAGCCGGCCGTTCCTGTTCTCCACGGCGCTGCCTCCAGGCACCGTAGCCGCTTGTATTACCGCTATCGACATCCTGCAGAACAGCAAAGGCCTGCAAATGAAGCTGTGGGAGAACACCCGTTATCTGCAGGAAGGACTTAAGCGTCTTGGCTATTCTGTCGGTCGTACCGAAACTCCGATTACCCCGTGCATTATTGGAGATGAGGCAACCACCCAGAAATTCAGCACCAGATTGTACGAAGAAGGCGTGTATGTCAAATCGATCGTGTTCCCGACGGTGCCAAAAGGCACGGGAAGAGTTCGGAATATGCCAACCGCCATTCATACGAAGGAGATGCTGGATCGCGCACTTTCTGCATATGAAACCATCGGACGCGAGCTGGGTCTGATCTAATAAGGGGGCACAAGTGATGAAACGAATTATGGTAACCGGTGCGCTCGGTCAGATTGGCTCAGACCTGGTGGCGAAATTGCGACAAATATACGGTGAAGAAGCTGTTCTCGCAACGGACATTCGCCAAATCCATCATGAAACGGTCCAATCAGGGCCATTCAGAATACTGGATGTAACCGACCACCACGCATTCCACGAAGCGGCTAAAGAACACCGGGCGGATGCGATTATCCACCTTGCAGCCCTGTTGTCCGCCAAGGCAGAATCCAATCCGGCACTGGCGTGGAACCTGAACATGGGCGGTTTGTTAAGTGCCCTCGAGACGGCACGGGCATTATCCTGCCAGTTCTTTACGCCGAGCTCCATCGCGGCATTCGGGGCGGATACCCCGAAAAAAGCAACGCCGCAAGACACGGTGCAGCGCCCATTAACGATGTATGGAGTCAGCAAGGTCTCGGGCGAGCTTCTGTGTGACTACTATTACCATAAATTCGGAGTGGATACCCGTGGATTGCGCTTTCCAGGGCTGATTTCCCACTCCGCGCCTCCGGGCGGGGGAACGACGGATTATGCGGTTGAGATTTATGTAGAGGCCATCCGCCATGGAAGCTACACTTCCTATATTGATAAAGGGACCTACCTTGACATGATGTACATGCCGGATGCGATTTCCGCCATCATGACATTGATGGAAGCTGATCCGTCCAAGCTGAAGCACCGTAACGCCTTTAATGTCACGGCGATGAGTGTCGATCCTGAGGGGATTGCGGCCAGCATCCGCCGGCATATACCGGATTTCTGCCTTGACTATCACGTGGACCCTGTCCGTCAGGCGATTGCGAACGAATGGCCGGATTCCATCGACGCAACTGCAGCACGCGAAGAATGGGGATTTGATGTACAATATGATTTGAACCATATGACCGATGATATGGTGTCAAAGCTTATGGAGAAGCCGCAAGCAGATCAGAGCAAGATCAGTTAACGGCTTAGTTTCAGAAGGAGGATATGGTTACACTTGGAACCCATTCATAAAAAGGTAGGGAGAAATCTGCAAGCCATCCGCAAATCACGGGGCCTCAGCCTCGATAACGTAGCCGAGTTGACCGGTGTAAGCAAAGCCATGCTGGGACAGATCGAGCGGGGGGATTCCAACCCGACGATCTCCGTATTATGGCGCATCGTTAGCGGCCTCGGCATTTCATTCACCACGCTCATCGAAGAGGCGGAAACCGAAGTAACCGTGGTATCACCGGAGGACGTGGAGCCTTTTCACGAGGCCGAAGGCGCGTACCGGGTATACCCTTTGTTCTCCTACAACCTGCGCACCAAATTTGAGTCCTACATGGTTATAATGGATCCGGGCTGCGATCACGGATCTGAAGCTCATAATGATGGCGTGGAGGAGTATATTTTTGTGCATCAGGGGGAGCTGGAGCTCTGGCGCGAAGACGAAAGCTACACCGTGCCTGCCGGAAGCTCCGTGCATTTCTCGGCTAACCGGCCCCATCGGTACGTGAACCCTGGCAACGAGACAACGAAATTTTACACGATTATCTTTTATGCGGATGCCGCAGCCAGGGGCTGATCATTAGAGACAGTTTTACCGTTTGATTACCGTCAACCGAATATTAAAAAAAGGCAGAGCCGTCCGGAAAAAATACAGTCCGATCTTAAATATCGACTGTATGGTGTTCCGGGCGGCCGTTTTATATTTAGGACGTGGGGAGAAAGGGACCGCAGTGGGAGGTGGAATTGAAGTTATTCGTTTCTGATTGCTAATTACGAAATCATCGACAAAGGAGTTGAACGGTTGACTATGGGTTTCCACACCAAAAAGTGGTTGAAGCTGTTATTGGCAGTTGCGTGCGCGCTTGTGGCCGTTCCGCCAGCAGGAAAGACACTGATGGCGGCGGATGGTATGACAGAGCAGGCTGATGTTCATTTATTAGACTCGAACACCGCCGCGAATATGGCGACCCAACAGGATCTTGATGTTATTTACAAGGATTTGTCCGGTTATCCGACGGTATCCGCCACATATAACGGGGGGGTTGCTGCCATCGGAGATCAAGCCTTCGTCCTGGCGGTCAACCCCGACACGACGCCAATTCTCGCGGCTGCCCGTTACGGAAAAGGCAAAGTCGTTGTTGCAGGTGACGATTCCTATTTCAAGTTTACCTCCGATATTACCGATGAGCGGAAGACGGTGGCCCGTAACATCCTCCTGTGGCTGACCGAGGATTCCGAGACGTTGACCTATCAGGAGGCATTGGAAGGCAAGGGCCGATTGCCCATGTTGTCGGCAACGTGGAAGAATTATACCATCGAAACCGATGTGCCGATCGATCTGGTCCGGTTGGAGCAATTCACGCCTGAGCACTTGGATCCGTCCCGCTACCCCGTAGCTTATGTTGACGGCACCTTGAAGGATAGTGAGGTCGACCTCCTCGAGGACTACGTCGCGCAAGGCGGTCATGTCGTTGTTCCCTTAAAGGGCTGGGTGATGGAGCAGCATCCGCATGTCTTTCTCGGGAATGCATATGAAGGCCGGTCGGGTAGGCTCAGTGAGGACTTCCCGGTACAGCGTCTTTTGAACCGGATGGGCCTCGGCTTAATGAACAATACGGCATCGACTCGAACGGAAACCCTGCCTAAACTGACGACGGAGCAATCCGCCAATTATCATTCGCTAAAGCTGCTGGAGCAGGCCGAAGCGATTGAGGCAGGAACGCTGTCACCGGATCAGGTGAACGTCGGGCGGCCTGGCGCCGGCGCGGATAAGAAGCTGCAGGTCATCGCTTCGGTGACAGGTGGAACCGTCAGCAGCATCACCCCTCAAAGTTCGCTGTATGCCGTGATCGAGCAGGATGCCAGCGATTTGGAGTCCCAGCTTACGTTTCCGCTGGACCGTTCCAAGGCGCCCTATACCAGTGCATTGTTAGCATTTCAATTGGGGCGGATCGGCAATGATCTGACGGCCCCCAAATCCCCTTATGCCGATCAATTTCCTGGAGCTGTTCCGGCGGACGCCCCGCGAGTGACGGGACAATCCGTTCACGTGAATTTTGATTATTCAACCTTTGACTATTTACGTCAAGGGACGGTTCCGAAGAATTGGATCAGCACGGGGCTGTACGCGCCGGCCGGAGATTGGGTAACGGTTCAGGTCCCTGAAGGCACGCAGCATCTGGATGTGCAGGTTGGGGCACACACGGACAATTTGACAAGTAAAACGGAATGGGAACGACCTCCGGTCATAACGCAGCGAAAGCCGCTCCTTCCGGGTGAAAATCGGATTCGCAGCCCTTATGGCGGTCTGATTTACCTGATTCCGACCAAGCTGCAGCCTGGCGTTGAGAAGAATATTGAAATCAGCGGGGGAGTTCGTGCTCCGTATTATATCCTTGGTGAGACCTCTTCTAATGAATGGGAAGATGCGATTCGATATTATCCTGCTCCCTGGGCCGAGCTGCAGGGACGCAGAGTGATCTTGACGCTTCCGTCAGAGTATATCAGGCAGCTTGGAGATCCGCAGCAATTATTGGAGAAGTGGGACGCGATCGTGGACTATACAGAGGAAGTTGCAGGGCTTTCCCCGAATCAACCGCTGCCGCATCAGAGTATAGACCTTCCGTTCCGTTATGTTGCGGATCGACAGATTAGCGCGGGTTATATGCATGCCGGCTATCCCATCATGTTCCACATTGATCCTTCCGCGGGTCATGCCGTTGACATATCCCGCGTAACGCAAGGTGGATGGGGCTTCTGGCACGAGACCGGCCACGAATATCAGCAAGGAGCTTGGAACTGGAACGTAACGGGTGAAATCACGGTTAATATTTACTCCTTATACATCCAAGAGAAATTCGGCAACAGCAGCAACTTATTGATTCGCAATGCCGATGGGAAAGATTTCTATGACTTAGCGTTTGAATATATCGAAAGCGATCTTCCGGGCAAGTCGTTCGGCGCCTCGGGCCAACTGGATCTCTTCGGTTATCTCGTGATGTTCCGCCAGCTTTCCCTGGCTTATGGATGGGACTTTTACGCTGAGCTTCATAAGGCGTACCGGGAGCTGCCAGCATCGCAGCTGCCTGCGACGAACCAAGAGGAGATCGATACGTTTGTGATCATGGCATCCACCATCGCAGGTGAGAATCTGACGGAGTTCTTTGACAAATGGGCGCTGCCGTATTCCAAAGAAGAAGTTCGTTCCCGCGTTGACGCCCTGAATCTTCCGATGCCTTCGCAGGAGGTGTGGCGGCTGCGGGAGACGCATACGCTGAACGCTCCTCCCGAGATCAAGGCCGACATGGACACCGAGTGGAACCGTGAATCGGTGAAGGTCACCGTTGCCATGACAGCGGAAGCTGAAGCGGCGGGCATGCGAAGCCAGTACAAGATCGGATCCGAAGGCAAATGGACGGATTACACGGCTCCCATACTTGTAGAAGCGGAAGGCGAGACAACGATACATGCCCGGGCGGCCGCGATGTCGGGCGTGACAAGCGACGAAGCTTCCAAGACGGTGAAGATCGACCGGACCGGGCCGGAAATCACGGCAAACGTGACCCAGTCCGTATACCAAACTGAGCATATCACCATTTCGCCTCAAATCTCGGACACATTAAGCGGTGTATCCAATATCGCCTTCGAGCTGGATGGTAAGGAAGCTCCTGATACGCTGGTTGTAGAAGCGTTAACGCTAACGGCCGGACCACACACCCTTCGGATATCGGCAGAAGATGCAGCAGGGAATATCACGGTTCGCGAGTATCCTTTCGAAGTTGTTGTGAATCAGGAACAGCTCGACGATATCGTGAGAGCAGGGGAAGAGAAGGGATGGATCGATAATCGTGGTATCTCCCAAAGCTTATTGGCTAAAATCTCGGATCTCCAGCAGCATCTGGCCCGAAGCGAAGCCATCGAAGATGCACTGACTTCACTGGAGAATGCCATCAAAGCGCAGCAAGGCAAGCATATCGATTCCGGCTTTGCGGAGCTTCTTCTTGGAGACATAGACTACATCCGAAGCCGCAGCTCGGCTTCCTAGCGGCTTATATTGATGAAAAGGGCGGCCGTTTCGGCCGCCCTTGAACTCTTTAATGACCATCTATCGTTAAATAAATCAGTCCAAGATTAAATATAGACAATGTACTGCCTTAAAAATATACTGCACAATTAGAAAACACGGCAGTGTTCAATCGCCAGAATGTTCAGTAAGGTGGTGCTTAACAAACCAGAAGTTCACACAACATGCAAATGAAAAGGGAGGCAAATGATAATGAAGGTCAACAGGTTTAAAGTATTCTGGATGGTTTTGCTTGCCGCCACCATCGCCATAACAGCAGGCTGCGGCGGCTCTGCCAAGGAACAACCGGAGGCAGCGTTGGACCCGGAATCCCCGGTTCTATCGGAACTGACGTATTGGGTGCAAATCGTTAGCCAAGTGTCCGCTACGATGAAGAGTTATAACGAAATCGAGGCTTATAAGGAACTGGAGAGGATAACCGGGGTGAAAGTGGATTTTCAGCATCCTCCGCAGGGCCAGCAGGCTACGGAGCAGTTCAACCTCATGATGACCTCGGATAAGCTCCCGGACGTGATCGAGTATTCATGGGCCGGTTACCCAGGGGGACCGGAGAAGGCGATCAAGGACGGCAAAATCATCAAACTCAATGATTTGATCGACCAATACGCCCCGAACTTTAAAAAGGTGCTTGAGGAGCATCCGGAGTGGAAGAAGGAAATTACGACCGATGACGGCAGCATATATGTGTTCCCGTTCCTGCGCACCGACGACAAGCTTAAGGTATTTCTCGGACCGACGGTCCGGCAGGATTGGTTAGATAAGCTGGGGCTTTCTATGCCGACAACGATTGATGAATGGTACAACGTGTTGAAGGCTTTTAAGGAACAAGATCCGAATGGCAATGGCAAGGCGGATGAGATTCCCTTGTATCTGACGAAAGGAGATGTCGATACAACGACCGCTTTTCTCGGGGCATGGGGAATTAATGCCGGATTTTACCAAGAGGAAGGACAGGTTAAATACGGCCCGACGGACCCGAGGTTCAAGGAATTCCTGACGCTCATGAACCAGTGGTACAAGGAGGGCTTACTTGATCAGGACTTTGCGACGACCGATGAGAAAATGCTGGAGGCCAAGATTACGGGCGGGCAAATCGGATCAGCGATTCTATACACCGGCAGCGGGATTGGCAAGTATGGAACGCTGATGAAGGATAAAGATCCGAACTTCAGATTGGTGGCAGCCCCCTATCCTGTAATGAAACAAGGCGATAAGCAGATTTGGGGATATAAGGACTATGCATTTAACGGAATCGGGGCAGCCGTTACCACCAGTAACAAAAATCCGATTGAAACGGTGAAGTGGCTGGATTACGGCTATTCCGAGGAAGGCGCCCTGTTGTTTAATTTCGGAAAGGAGGGCGTCAGCTACGCGATGGAGGACGGCAAGCCGATATTTAAGCCCGAAGTATTGAAAGATCCTTCCGGACTGCCATTGATCCAGTCCATGTCCAAGCATAACCGCGCAACCTTCAGCGGACCGTTCATGCTTGATATACGATTCGATCAACAATACACGACCGAGCCGGATCAGCTGGAGTCCAAGATCATCTGGGCAGAGCCGACCATGGAAAAGAAAATGCCGCGCACAACGCCGACCCAATCCGAGAGCAGCCGCTATGCTTCAATCATGACGGACATCAACACATACAAGGACGAGATGTACTTGAAGTTCGTCATGGGCGCCGAGCCTTTGGATCAGTTTGACAAGTATGTGAAAACCATTGAATCCATGGGTCTTGCCGAAGCTCTGGAAATACAGCAAAAAGCCTTGGAGCGTTACGGTAAACGGTAAACGGTTAAACGTCCTGAAGCGGCGGAAATCTGCAGTCTCCGCCGCTCTTGGCGCTGCAATATAAATTGATTTGGAGGGAGGGATTCGTTTGTCTGCAACCCAGGATAATCCCTTCGAGCACAAAGGGAAATGGACAACGATTGCGAACGATTTGAGAAGGAATAAATTCGTTTATATACTGGCGCTTCCCGTCATTCTATACTATGCCGTCTTCCACTACGGACCCATGTACGGTCTCTTGATGGCTTTCAAAGATTTCAGCATTGCCGATGGCATCTGGGGAAGCGAGTGGATCGGATTTGAGCATTTCCGCAATTTCTTTAACAGCTATTATTTCGAACGCCTTCTGCGCAATACGGTGCTGATCAATGTCTATGAGCTTATCTTCGCGTTCCCGGCACCGCTTATTCTTGCTCTGCTGCTGAACGAAATCCGCAGCCGGCTTTTTAAGCGTACGGTTCAGACGATATCATATTTGCCGCATTTCGTATCCATCGTCGTGGTGACAGGGATCATGTTCGATTTTCTTGCAAGAGATGGCTTGGTGAATCAGATTCTGGGCTTTTTCGGCATCGAATCGATTCCGTTCATGAGCGAGGCCAGCTGGTTCCGTACGATATATGTCGGCTCCGGCATTTGGCAAGGCGTAGGCTGGGGTTCGATCATTTATCTTGCCGCCATCGCCACCATTGACCCGACCCTTTACGAAGCTGCCAAGATGGACGGGGCAGGCCGGTGGAAACAAATGCTGCACATCACGCTGCCGGGCATGCTGCCAACGATCATCATCATTTTTATTCTCAATATGGGCTCCATGCTCAGTGTTGGCAGCGAAAAAGTATTGCTGATGTACAGCCCGCTTACTTATGAAACGGCAGACGTGATCTCGACCTTTGTCTACCGTAGAGGGGTTCTGGAGACGGATTACGGTTTCACGACCGCAGTTGGATTATTTAATTCGGTCGTCAGCTTCATCCTGCTTGTACTCGCGAACTCCATCAGCAAGCGGGTCAGCGAACATAAACTGTGGTAGAGAGGAGGGCGTTCATGGCTAACAAACGATCCGCAGGAGAGTTAACCTTCGTCTGTTTGAACGCGTTGATCCTGACGGGCCTCTGCTTCGTCACCTTATATCCGTTCGTGTATGTTGCCTTCGCTTCGTTCAGCGATCCCGCTTCATTGGCCCAACACCGGGGGCTGCTGTTCGCTCCGCTTGACATTAACTTCGAAGCCTATAAGGCGGTGTTTAACAATCCGATGATTACGACGGGATATCGGAACACGCTGATCTACGTCGCGGCGGGTACAGCCATCAATCTGGTGGCCACGGCGATCGGTGCTTACGTACTGTCCCGCAGAAACCTGTACTTCAAAAATCTCTTGATGATGCTGATCGTTATCACCATGTTTTTCGGCGGCGGCCTGATTCCGACTTATCTGCTGATCAATAACCTGGGGATGCTGAACACGATCTGGGCGATGCTGATCCCCGGAATGATTGGCACGTTCAATATGATCATTATGCGGACCGCCTTTCAGTCCGTCCCGATTAGTCTTGAGGAGTCGGCGAAAATCGACGGTGCGAACGATCTGATCATTCTGTTCCGGATCATTATTCCGCTGTCCATGCCCGTTATCGCCGTCATGATTCTATGGTATGCCGTGGGGCACTGGAATTCATATTTCGGGGCGCTCATCTATCTAAGGGACCGGGAGCTATTCCCGCTCCAGCTCGTGTTACGGGAAATTCTCATAACCAATACAACGGACAGCATGATGACGGAAGCCTCGGGAGACCGGATGGCGATCGCGGACACCATTAAATATGCAACGATTATCGTATCCACATTGCCGATCCTGCTTCTGTATCCGTTTTTGCAAAAATATTTCGTCAAAGGCGTTTTGATCGGCGCCATTAAGGAATAGGAGGAGAACGATGGCTGACTCATTAGAGATCGTAACGGAAAGGAAGAACCGGATGCAGTGGTGGAAGGATGCCAAATTCGGCATGTTCATCCACTGGGGGGTATATTCGCTGCTCGGCAAAGGGGAGTGGGTCATGTATGCCAACAAAATACCGGTAAAGGAATATGAGAAACTTGCCGAGGAATTCAATCCGACACAGTTTGATGCCAAAGCTTGGGTGAATTGCGCCAAAAGGGCAGGCATGAAATATATCGTCATTACAGCCAAACATCACGATGGCTTCGCCATGTACCATTCACGGACGGACCCGTTCAATATCGTGGATGCTTCTCCATTCGGCCGGGATGCGTTGAAGGAATTATCCGAGGCCTGCAGGGAGGAAGGAATCCGCCTCTGCTTTTACTATTCGCATGTCATTGATTGGCACCATCCGCATGCGCTCCATGATACGTTTAACAATCTGTGGGACTACGAGCTGGAGAAGAAGGCGTTCTTCAGTTACTGGAACCATAAAGCGAAGGGACAAGTACGCGAGCTGCTGACGGAATACGGTCCGGTCGGCCTGCTCTGGTTCGACACATCCGGCGGATTGTCGAAGAAGGAGAGCGAAACGATGGTGAACATGATCCGCGAGCTTCAGCCCGAATGCCTGATTAACAGCAGGGTAAGCCATTGGCCTGATTTCGGAGACTACCAATCCAAGGGTGATAACGAAATTCCGATGCATGGCGAGGAAACAAGGGAATGGGAGACGCCGATGACCCTAAATCAATCGTGGGGGTACAGCACGAAGGATCAAGTATGGAAATCGACGGATGCTTTGGTCCGAAAATTGGTGCACATCGTAAGCAAGGGAGGAAATCTGCTGCTCAATGTCGGCCCTACGGAAACAGGAATAATTCCGGAAAAATCCGCTCTACGCCTGGAGGAAGTTGGCGGTTGGCTGGCGCGAAATGGAGAGGCGGTCTACGGCACAAGCGCAAGCCCGTTCCCTTACGAGCTGGAATGGGGGGCGATTACGGTGAAAGGAAATACGCTCTTCCTCCATGTGTACAATCGCTATTGGCCAACGGAAGAACTGTTATTGAACGGGGTGAGAAATACGGTTAAAAAAGCTTATCTGCTCACAGACCCGAGTACAGGCAGTCTTCCCGTGCAACAGAGCTATCGGCCGGAAACGGACCATCACGCGATGCGGATCCGATTGCCGGAGCTTCCTCCGGAAGATCACGTATCAGTTATTGCATTGGAAGTCGAGGGCAGGATCGATGTAGATCGGAGTTTTATCCAACAGGCGGAGGGCGCCATTCATTTGGATCTTGTACTGTCGGACATAACGACAGGCAACGGGATGAACGAGGCCCGGTGGACCTTTAAGGCGTCGTCGTCCGGCATATATGAAGTCAAACTCGTCAACTTTAAAAGATCCGATGCCGTTTGGGAAAAGGAATATGATCATGAAGTCACCGTACAGGCAGCAGAGCAGACGATTGCGTGTGTTCCTCAAGAGGATAAGGTCGTCAGCGACTCCATATCCTGCCAGCATCCGTATACCGAGGTTCAGTCATCGATCGGGCGAATCGTCATTGACAATCCAGGTATGTATGCATTGACCTTATCGACCAAGCTTGCGAAGCCGAAACCTTTCGGACCGGAAATTTGGCAAGCGGCTGCCGTGAAGCTTCGTTCGGTACGATTAGTTCAGGTGTTTTAATACCCCGATGTACCCAAAATTTAAGCATCCCTTTTAACGGGGGGTGGCGTCTCTCTTGGGGTGACCGAAATTATTAAAGGGTTTGCTAGTCCGTTTGGCGAAGGATTCAAGAAATAGGTTTTTCCATACATTTTCTTGGAGGAATGCGTCATGATCTCGATACCCGGACTTCTTCCCGGCAAGCGAAAGAGCAGTCGGGGACGCGTCTTGAAAACCATGATCGTTTCGTATTTGCTCATCCTTTTATTGCCTATGACCGTGGGGCTTTTTCTATATGGACGGGTGGAAAACGTGATGGAAAACAATGCGGAGCGTTCAAATTCGGCGATGCTGGAGCAGCTGCGGCTTTCCATGGACAGCAAGCTTAAAGAAGTGGATATTTTGGCCAAGCAAATTATGTTTAACCCCAAACTGGCTTATTTGCTGAATCTTGATCGGCATGATCAAGGGGGGGCGTACCGCCAGGTAGAATTCGTCCGCGATTACTTAAATCGTTATCAATCTTTTGTAAGCGGATTCGTGAAGGACTACTATGTTCATCTGCAGGCCGGAGACGTCATTTTGAAGCCTGGATTGCGGACGGATGCAAGAACCTTTTACGACAAGTATTACCGGTTTGGGCATATGGACTTTGATACATGGAAGCGGACGTTGCTTGGCAGCTATCATAACAAGGCATTTCTGCCCTCCGATGTGCTGCTTCAGGACCCGAACCAAGGAAATGGCAACCCGGCGAATGTGATCACTTATGCGCAATCACTTCCGCTTCATGAAGTGTCTAATATCCGCGGAACGCTGGTTATCATGATCGATGGGCAGCAGCTTCAAGAAATGTTCCGGCAAATCGAGTCCGCCAACGACAGCGAGATTTATATCCTCGATAAGGAACGGGGCGTGATCGCAAGTTCCTCGGACTCGGAGCTGTCCGTGCAGGTGACGGAAAGACTAGCTGGTCCATCGGGATTGTTCAAGACAGCATTAAATGGCACGGACAGCATGATCACTTTTACGGAATCCAAGGAGGCCGGCTGGCAGTATGTATCCGTCATGCCGATGGACAGTGTCATGGAACGAGTAGCACAACTGAAGAGAATGGCGCTGACGGTGTTTGTCGTTTCGCTTGTCGCAGGAGCAGCCGTTGCTTGTTGGTTTGCATACCGACAATACAGTCCCGTCAAACGGGTGGTTGATGCCATTCTTCAAGGAAAGCCGATTCAGGATAAGCCGGCCGCGAACGAATATGATTTCATTTTGCAAACGATCGAAGGCTCGCTCGTTGAGCAGCGGCATCTGAGAGAGCGACTGTTCAGGCAAACGCCCGTCATCCGCGCTGATTTTCTGTCAAGGCTCATTCGGGGGTACATCGATCCGGATCATGCGGAGGATCAAGGAGGGCCGTCATTAGTGGCCATGGGCATACACTTCGGGTCTGATATGTTTGCAGTAATCATCGTTCAAGCTGTGGATATTTCAAGACTGTCACCGGAACCATCTGAGCAAGATTGGACGCAAATCCGGTTTATTGTCTCCAATATCGGCACGGACATTGCGAATTCGGGTCACCAGGGATTCGCCGTCGATATGGAACGCGACCGGGTAGCGTTCCTGGTCAATTTCCATCCAGTTGAGAGCGGGGAGGCTGAGCTCTTCCTTCATGAGATTGCAGAGCGATTGCTCCGTATACTGGAGGACCGTTTCCATATTTCCGTGACGATTGCCGTCAGCAGCGTACACACAGGAAACGGAACCATCGGCAGCGCTTATCTCGAAGCCATGGCCGCCCTGGATTACCGCATGTTCAGCGGTAGAAATTCCATCATTCACTTCGGATATGTACGGGACATTAAGCATCATTATTACTATCCGATCGAGTTCGAGTCGCAGCTTGTTAATCATGTCAGAAGCGGCGATACGGAAAACGTTGCCAAGCTGCTGGACAATATTTACACGATGAATTTTAATTCGGCGGGCATGACCCCTGAACTGGGCAGATGCCTGTTCTTCAATATCATAAGCACCTTTCTGAAGATATTGAATTTGACGAACACGAATCATGAAACCCTGCTGGGACCGAGCTTTGATCCCGTAAAACACATATTCGGTTGTGCCACAAGCGATGAAATGCAGGCTGAGACCAAGCGGTTGTATGAAAAGCTGACCCGTCTCTTTCATACGGAGCACAGCGATCACAGCATCCAGCTGCAGCAGGATATGATGGCATTCATTGACCGGAATTTAACCGATTATAATTTAGGACTCGGTATGATCGCCGATCATTTCGGCATGACGCCGCAATATATTTCGAGTTTCTTTAAGAAGATGAATCGATGCAATATCACCGACTATATTACCCGAGCGAGAATTGAGAAAGCGAAGATATTGATGGAGCAATCGGAACTGACCAATGCGCAGCTGGCCCAACTGGTCGGCTATACCAATGATGTCGTGTTCATCCGGGCATTCAAGAAATTGGAGGGGGTCACCCCCGGCAAATATCGGGTGAGCGCAAGCGGGCAATAACGTTAAACGCGGAGAGGAGTGGCCAATTAGAAATGGAAGCGATCCAGGAACCTTTAAAATACGGCGAGATAACGACATGGACGCAGCAAAGGACCAAAGCCGCCATCGAATTCGTGCTGCATAAGATCGATGAGAATTTAGACACATTTTCAGGCCGTTTTCCATCCCCTGCAAGCCGCAATCATATCTACGAGCCAATCGGCAATACGGAATGGACCTCGTCATTCTGGACCGGGATGCTGTGGCTTGCTTATGAGGTCACGGGGGATGCCAAGTACCGGTCGACAGCGGAGCTTCAGCTCCACAGCTACAAGGAGCGCGTGGAGCAGCGCATCGCCACGGAGACGCATGATCTGGGATTTTTGTATTCCTTGTCCTGCGTTGCCGCTTATAAGCTGACCGGGAATGCAGAAGCGAGACGGATTGCCTTGGCCGCAGCAGACCTGTTGATGGAGCGGTATTTCGAGAAAGCCGGGATCATTCAGGCTTGGGGCAAGCTGGACCAGCCTTCACAGCGCGGCCGAATGATCATCGACTGCTGCATGAATTTGCCTTTGCTCTATTGGGCGACAGAGGAAACCCGCAAACCGGAGTATCGGCGCGCCGCCATAAGCCATGCGCAGCAATCCTCCCGTTATTTGATCCGCGAGGATTCCTCAACGTATCACACGTATTATATGGATGTCGAGAGCGGAGAACCAAGGTTTGGGCAAACGTCCCAAGGATATGCGGATCATTCATGCTGGTCCCGCGGTCAGGCCTGGGCCATTTACGGTATGCCGCTCAGTTACGCATATACGAAGGATGAATCGCTGCTGCATGATGCCGAGCGAGTCACGAATTACTTTTTGAATCGGCTGCCAGAGGATTATGTGTGCTATTGGGATTTGATATTCACCAAAGGGCAGGAAGAGAGGGACAGCTCGGCCGCAGCCATTTCGGTATGCGGAATGCTGGAACTGGCAAAGCATTTGCCGCTCTCACACCCGCGGCACCGTACGTACGAGAACGCGGCACTGCGCGTTCTGGGGTCATTAAGCGATTGCTATACGACGGTATCGCTCCCAGGATCCAACGGCATTCTGCAGCATGCGGTGTACGGAAAGCCGCTCGGCAACGGAATCGACGAATGCTGCATTTGGGGGGACTATTTCTATTTTGAAGCTTTGGTAAGGGTCTATAAAGATTGGGATATGTACTGGTAACTGAAGAGGATCCATATTCAAAAGACAGAGTGAATGTATGCCGTACCCCTAACATCAGCGTGCCTGATGTTAGGGGTATTTTGTCTGTCTGCTATTTGATATGGTTGGATTGACAAAATAAATTAACTCGTGTTAATTTATTTACATGAGTTAACTTTAAGGGGGCTATCACAATGGATCCGGATATCCCATTAAGGGAACTAAAAAAAGCCAAGAACAAAATCGCGCTGTATGAAGCGGCATTATCCTTGATGAGCGATCGGATGTTCAGCCAGGTTATGGTGGAGGACATCTGCAGGCGAGCCGAAATCTCAAAAGTCACTTTTTTTAAGTTCTATCAACGCAAAGAGGATCTGCTGATTTATTTTATGCGGGTATGGCTGACCGAGCGGGTTATCGAGATCGATACGGAAGGGAAAAAGGGATTTCAGGCTTTCCGGCATCTGTTGTCCCAAGTGGCTAATGAGCATCAAGTGAGGCCAGGCATGATGCCAAGCCTGATCTCCTTTCTCGCGGAGCAGAACATGCAGCCCTGCATGCCGGAGCTCAGCTCTGCGGAAGTATCGCTGCTCTTTCCCGGACACGAGGAAGCGGGAAGCAAGTCACCTAACATGTACGATTTGTTCCAGCAGTTCATGAAGGAAGAGGAGCAAGCCGGAAGGCTGAACAAAGCTTTTACCTTGGAGCAAGCTGTGCAGATTTGTTTCACCATTTTTTATGGCGCGTTTCTGACGGCGCAATTGTATAATTCAACCGAAATCAGTCGCTTTTACGAAACGCATCTTGGTCTGCTAGAAATAAAGGAAGAGGAGTGAACAGGTATGAGCAAAGTCATTCCAGGTCGATATACCGCACACATGGAAGGATCCTTCGTTGTATTCGTGATCGGGTTTCGGATTAACAAGTGGTGGGCGGTCCATAAGTGGCTGCCTGTCATGAATGCCATGTCCCCGATGCTTCAGGAGCTGTACCGGAACAAGGATGAGCTCGGTTTCATGGACGGTACCTATCATTTTTCCGGCAAGGGGCTTACTCTTATTCAATATTGGAGGAGTTTCGAACACCTGGAGCATTATGCCCGTCACGGAGCCAATCACCTGAAGGCATGGCGGGATTTCAACCGCAAGATTGGAACGGGAGGGGACGTAGGGATATTTCACGAAACCTATTTGGTTCCGGAAGGACAATATGAATGTCTGTACAACAATATGCCGAGGTTCGGTTTGGCAAAAGCGGGGGCCCATGTCCCCGCGACGGGACGCAGGGAAACGGCAAGCCGGCGGCTTGGCCGCGAGGGAGAACCGGCTGTGCCCACTCCTCCAAATCCGTAGTTCAGGCTTATCGGCGGCTAATCTCTCCCTCCGGTTGCCGCAACTTAAGGCAAAGGATAATTACCATAGCTTAAAGGACGTGTAAATGCTATGGAAGTCGTGATTCTTTAGACTTGTTTTTCTTCCGCGCTCCAAAAAGGTGTTGGTAATCCCCGTCCATTCTTCTATGATGAAATTACTTTCAATCGACGAAGAGATAAGGATTCGCTTAGGGGGATGCCTATGGGAAGAAAAGCGTGGTTTTACCGTCAGCTTTTGTCGTATATGCCGGTCTTCTTTATCGTAATTTCCTTTGTATTTTTTGTCTTTTTTCAAATGCTCGACGAACAGTCGCGGCAGGGTGCGATTCAGGCGAATGAGACGATGATTCAGCAGGCGATGCGATCGGTGGATTATTCGCTGAAGGCCATCGATCAGATGCTGGTGCAGGAATTGCTGTTCAACCCCGATATGTCGGGATTTTTCAGCGGTGATTGAGTTGGACTTCGGGCGAGTGATCGATTCTGATCATATCGTATTGGCTGAATACCGGTACGGGCAGCGGATCGAGCGCTTCGAGCTTGAATATATGGAAAACGGGAACTGGCATGCGATCCAATCCGGGACGGTGATCGGGCGCAAACGCATTTGCCGCTTTCCCGCTGTACGGGCTCAATATATCCGGCTTACCATTTTGGAATCGAGATGGTGTCCGCGTCTGTCCGGCTTTGAAGTATATCGGAGCCCGAAGGATTGATGGGAGAATTCTAGCATCTTCGCGGAATTTCCGGTATGGGGCCATAATAAGGCGGCCACCGCAAAAGAGCGGTGGCTCCTTTTTTTTCGAAAACGCAAAATTCACCTTCCGTTTCATCCAGATTAGTGTAAGATGTACGTGAAAGTATCCCATTTCATTGTAGAGAGGTGTAACCTGCATGAGTCATTCCGTATCATTTGAGACCCGGTTGTTGAGCTCTTTGTCCAAAGTATTTGCCGATGAAGAACTGTCACAAGCCTCGTATGACAGAGGGTCTTCGTTTGGCAATGAGACGTACTCGTTTCAAGTTGCTTACCGTTCCAATCGCTTGTTGAAAAACATCCGGGTTCATCTGCAATCAGCGTTGAGCGAGCGGATTACAGTCCGTTCTGTAGGCCTGGTTCCATCGGAGCTGCCTACGTATCATGATCATGACGAGTCTATCTTAAGAGCTGAGCCCGGGCTGTATCCGGACCCGTTGCTGCCTCTGGCATCAGAGCCTGTGATAACCGGATGCCCGAACCAGTGGAGAAGTCTATGGATAACGGTACAGCCTGAGGGTGAGATCAAGGGCGGTACATATGAAATCCGGATCCGTTTTGAAGCGGAATCGGGAGAGTCGCTTGGAGAAGAGGTATTCACGCTCGAAGTGATTCCGGCAACCTTGCCGGACCAGACGCTGATTCATACGGAATGGTTCCATGCCGATTGCTTGGCGAACTACTACGAGGTGGGGATTTTTAGTGAACGGCACTGGACGTTGATCGGTCAATTTATGCAGACCGCCGCTCAGCATGGCATCAATATGATCCTGACCCCATTGTTTACGCCTCCGCTGGATACGGAAGTGGGCGGAGAACGGCCGACGGTGCAACTGGTTGACGTCGCTGTAACCCAGGATGGAGCGTATGCGTTTGGGTTTGATAAGCTGGACCGCTGGGCAGACCTGTGTGATTCTAATGGGATTCAGTATCTGGAATTCTCGCATCTTTTCACCCAGTGGGGAGCCGGGCATGCGCCGAAAATTATCGCTAACGTGAACGGAAAGCCTGAGAAGCTGTTCGGATGGGAGACGGATGCGACCGGAGAAGCGTATCATGCCTTCATCAGACAATTCATACCGGCCCTGACCGGTTGGATTGAAAGCCGGGGACTTGAGCAGCGCTGCTATTTTCATGTATCCGATGAGCCGTCCGAGTCCCATCTGGAGGCCTACGGTCATGCAAGCCGGTTGATGAACGAGCTGCTGCCGGATTACCCGATCATTGACGCGCTCTCCGATATTTCGTTCTATGAGCAGGGGCTGGTGAAGCGTCCGATTCCGGCCAGCAATCACATTGAGCCTTTTCTGGATCAACAGGTAACGCCACTGTGGACCTATTATTGCTGTTCCCAGTACAAGGAAGTGTCCAACCGTTTCTTCAATTTGCCTTCGGCAAGAAACCGGATCATCGGGATTCAGCTGTATAAGTTTAATATCGAGGGATTTCTCCATTGGGGATATAACTTTTGGAATTCGCAATACTCGAAACGCTCCATTGATCCGTTCAAGGTGACGGATGCGGATTGCGGTTTTCCTTCCGGGGATGCTTTTGTGGTATACCCTGGTGAAGAAGGACCGATCGAATCCATTCGGCTGAAGGTATTCCAGGAAGCGCTTCAAGATTTGAGAGCGCTTCAACTGCTGGAGACGCAGATCGGCAGAGAGGCTGTGCTGCAGGCGCTGGAGGAAGGGCTCGAAGAGCCAATCACCTTTAAGACGTATCCGAGGGAGCAGGAATGGCTGCTGTCGAAGCGGCAGTGGATCAACGATAAGATCAAGGAAAGTTTGGTTGTGAAGTAAGCCGGCTGGTGAGTACAAACTAAATCTTGGCGGCATTGAACTCTGTATAAGAAGGTCTCGCATTCCCGTTATAGGAATGTGAGACCTTTATTTTATTTACATAATACGCGCTTGAAGAAACGAATGGTTTCTTTCCATGATTCTACGCTTGCTTGTGCAAGAGCCTGTTGGTTTCCCTGATCGGAGGACACCGCTCGCAGATAAGGTATACCAATGTAATGTCCTGCCCCATCATAGATCAGATGTTTGGATGCGTCTTTGCGGAAAGCTGTCTTTCGTTTGAAACCTTGCTCCGAGAGATAAGCGGAATTCCAGCTCTCATCAGCCAATCCCGATATCATGAGGAGCTCGCCGTTCATCCTTTCTAGAGGAATGGTTGCAGCTTCAACCAAATCCGTGTTTTTCGAAAGTCCGTCATGCCAGGTTCTAAAGGGGTTTCCATTCCGGTTGGTCCACATATCCTTACATTCACGCACTAATTCGATTGGATTATCAGGCTGAAGGTAAGGAAGCGGCTGTCCTTGGTAGGTCCATGCAGGTGGAAGTGTCGGCTGATCAGTCCACGGAACAATGCCACAGAATGATACGGCCGATCCGCTTAATGAAACCGCTGCATGAATGTCAGGAAACAAGGTCGCTGACCACAAAGCCAATTCACTGCCTCTGGAGGTACCATGAATGCCGATTCCGCCTGCCTGAACTTCAGGTCTGTTGTGCAACCACGTTAAAGCCGTCTGTATGGTTTCAAGCGGAATATCTCTAAGTTGTTTTGGTAGACTCTCCAAGCCGAAGTAGCCCAGGGATAACACCGTGAATCCGTGTGAGGCTAAAAGAGCGGCGGTTTTCTCATGTATTCCTCCCTCGGATCCACCAACAACCATAATGGCAGGTCTAGGGTTCATATCCTGGCTATAGAAAAAACTACCAGTTGAACCGGCTTCCCGAATGGTAAGTTTCCTTATGTCATCGCTCATCCAATGGCGGGTGATCACTTGATGTGCAACCACCTTGTCGTTCATTTCCAGCAGGACAAGCAGAGCTTGCGGAGATAGCTCATCACGATGGGCGGCCAGAATCGATGTGTTATCAAAATATTGCGTCACGGCATTTTTGGTGACCGGCTTCATGGACCAAAACAGAGCCATACCGTCAACGCCGCGGTACGTGCCGTGATCAGGAGCTAGCTCGTCCAGAGCAACCTTGCCGTCTTGATCTGCCCTAAAGCTTGCCCATGAAGCTAAATAACGTTCTTCGTTTATTTTTTTGATGAGGTGGAACGTCACGGCTTCCCGTGGCTGCATACCCATGGCAGATATCTTAATAGGCTCGTTTATCATGGAATTAAGATTGCTGATTACAATTCTTGGAAGGTTCACCATCATAATCTCCTTTGCATTCGTGTCAAGATGGTATAGTTCTGTTAATGGACACTTAAATCCTGTTAAATCCAAAGAATTGGCCAAGGTTGTTTGATATAAAAAGCCGGCCGCATGTCACCGGCAAACCACGCCCGAGGCGAAAGAGGCCTGCTGTGGTTCTAGTGGTACCGCCGAATTTGTGCCATCATAAGAGCAAGGGGGTAAGAACGATGTATTTGGATTTCAAGTTGGCGGATGATCGTCCGGCGTACATTCAAGTTAAAGATTACATGAAGCGCTTGATGACGACCGGGGCGCTGCAAGCCGATCAGAAGCTCCCCTCCACGCGCGAGCTAAGCGCATTGTTTCGGGTAGGCCGTAATACGGTCCTGAGTGCTTACTCGGATTTGGAGGATGAAGGTTATATCTACGCGGTCAAAGGGCAGGGTCACTTTGTTGTCCCTTCGATCAGCGGGGCATCCATACAGCCCGAAGGCAAACGGCTGGACTGGGGGCTTCGTCTGAACGAATACGCCAGGCTTGCGGAAGAGAATGATCTGATGAAGCACGGCATCCGCGCTGAGAAGGGCTCCATATCTTTTACAAGCATCGCTCCCGATGAAAAGCTGTTCGATCTGCAAAATGTCAAACGTGCATTCCTGGACCGGATGTCGCTTGAAGGTGATGTACTTCTAAACTACGGTTACGCCAAGGGCTATAAACCGCTTATTGATTACCTCCTCCGTTATATGGAGAACAAGGGCGTGAACATTCAGGGTAAGGATATGCTGATCACCAGCGGTTTTACGGAAGGATTAAGTCTGGTGCTATCCGCCTTGAACAAAGGGCATGGCCGCATTCTATGCGAGAATCCTACCCATCATACAGCTATTAAAAATTTTAAAATGCACGGGTACGCCATTACCGGCGTCGAGATGAAGCAAGACGGCATTAGCTTGACGGAGCTCGCACGCGAGCTGTCGGAGCGGACGTACGACATGGCGTACCTTGTGCCTTCCTATCATAATCCTACAGGAATCGTGATGTCACACCAGAAGAGGCTGGAAGCGCTCCGACTGCTGAATGAGTACGAAATTCCCGTTATCGAAGATGGTTTCAACGAAGAGCTGCGCTATTCGGGCTCGCACATCGCGCCTCTCGTTGCATGTGCAGGCGGAGAGAACAACAGCGTGATCTATTTGGGCAGCTTCTCAAAAATCCTATTTCCTGGCCTGCGAGTCGGTTGGGTGCTTGCCGACAAGACGCTGATTCATTATCTGGAGAGCGTGAAACGTGCCCGCAGCATTCACACATCGACCCTGGATCAATCCCTGCTCTTTCAATATTTGCACAACGGCAACTTCGAGAAATATTTAAAGAAGGCGAAGGCCGAGTACAAGCGAAAATATGAGCTTGCGATCCGCTGCTGCGAGGAGTGGATTCCGATGGAGCGGTTGTCCGGTGACGGCGGGCTTCACCTGTTCGTTGAATTCGGTCCCGAATTCCGAACCCGCGAGCTGCTGGAGGCCTGCTCCGCCCGGGGCGTGGTGTTCACGCCAGGCGACATTTTTTATACCGATGGCGGGGGCCATCACACCATGCGTCTCGGATTCTCCCGCGTCTCCGACGAGAACATCGTGAAGGGAATCCGCATCATCGGCGAGGCGGCCAGAAAGCTGGTGTAATAAAGCTACAACGGAGAAGGCGGAATGAT
>NZ_JAGGRD010000023.1:0-146743 GCF_018613005.1 Paenibacillus sp. ISL-20 | reverse complement strand
AATCTGAGGGCAACAGAGATCAGAAGAATAATCCGCATGCGGAGTGGTGATTAGCATACAAGG
Source organism: Paenibacillus sp. ISL-20 (assembly GCF_018613005.1). NCBI lineage: Bacteria > Bacillati > Bacillota > Bacilli > Caryophanales > Paenibacillaceae > Paenibacillus > Paenibacillus sp. ISL-20. The sequence goes on along the minus strand of NZ_JAGGRD010000023.1, from coordinate 146,680 downwards.
AAAGCTGGTTTGTGGAAAAGATCTCTGACTTCAACAGAGAAGGCGGAATGATTCTGTAGAAGCGCAGCGTTCTCCTTTGCCGTCGGATTTCAACAAAAGAATATTCAATCAGTGGAAATCTGAGGGCAACAGAGATCGGAAGAATAATCCGCATGCGGAGTGATGAATAGGCAATCAGCTTATAGAATTATAGATTTTAGGAGGTCTACATCATGAAGGTTGGCGTCATCATGGGAGGCGTATCATCCGAGCGGGAAGTTTCGCTAATGACTGGCAAAGAGATGATCGCTCATCTGGATAAAAGCCGCTACGAGGTTCATCCGATCGAGATTAACGATAAACGCGAGCTGATCAGCAAAACCGAAGGCATCGATATTGCTTTGCTCGCCCTGCATGGGCAATACGGGGAAGACGGGACGGTGCAAGGCACACTCGACTCCCTGGGCATTCCGTATACAGGCAGCGGCGTTCTCTCCAGCAGCGTCTGCATGGATAAAGACCTGAGCAAGAAGCTGCTGCGGTACGAGGGATTGACTACAGCCGATTGGATCATGGTCAGCAGTATGGAGGAGTTGGCCGCCGCTGACGTGGAGGGACTCGGATTTCCTGTCGTGGTGAAGCCGAATGCAGGAGGGTCCAGCGTGGGCACTCGGATCGTGCGTGAGACGGCAGCTCTTGCTTCTGCCGTCGAAGAGGCATTGCGGTGGGACCGCTCGGTGATGATCGAGCAAATGATCAAGGGAGAAGAGATTACCTGCCCAGTCTTGAACGGTGAGATGCTCCCGATTGTGTCCATCAAGCCGAACTCCGAGTTTTTCGATTATACATCCAAATACGAAGAAGGCGAAGCGGATGAGCAAGTGATTGAGCTTCCTGCCGAACTTCAGCAGTGGGTGCGCGCAGCTGCGCTTCAATGCTGTAAGGCGCTGAAGTGCAGTGTGTATGCCCGAATCGATATCATCCTGAAGGAAGAGACTCCTTATATTTTGGAGGTCAACACGCTTCCGGGTTTAACGAAGAATAGTCTGCTGCCAAGAAGCGCGGAAGCGGCGGGGTATTCGTTCAGCGGACTTCTGGATGCCATCATTGAAACTTCATTATCGGAACGAAAAAGCGAAGGCAAGGAGTAGAGGGATATGAATACAACGAGCAGCTTTCTAACGTCAACGGTGCAAGTCATGCCGCCTTCCGGCATCCGGCAATTTTTTAATGCGGCGGAAGCGGACGATGATGTCATTTCTCTCGGCGTGGGGGAACCGGATTTTGTGACGCCATCGTGTGCGATTGAGGCCTGCAAACGAGCTCTGGAGCATGGCCGCACGATGTATACGCCGAATGAAGGGCTAATGGAGCTAAGGGAAGGGATTGCGGAATATCTGGATACCGGATTCCAACTGCAATATGAACCGACGAGAGAGATACTGGTTACGGTTGGCGGCAGCGAAGCGATTGATCTTACGCTGCGGGCGCTCATCTCCCCGGGGGATGAAATTATTATTCCCGTGCCGGGATATGTCGCTTATGCTCCTCTTGTGCAATTGAACGGAGGAACTGTCGTTGAACTGGAGCTTTCCGCAGAGCATGACTTCAAATTGACCTCGGATGCGCTGCAGAAGGCGATTACCCCCCGGACGAAAGCGATCGTTGTTAACTTTCCAAGCAATCCGACAGGCGCCGTGATGACCTATGAGGATTGGATGCCGATTGCGCACCTTGCGGTTACGCACAATTTGGTGGTGATTTCAGACGAGATGTATGCCGAGCTTACCTATGGCCGCACGCATACCAGCATTGCTTCGCTGCCGCGGATGCGGGAGCGCACCATCGTCATCGGTGGATTTTCCAAAGCCTTTGCCATGACGGGCTGGCGGGTCGGTTACCTCTGCGGCGATTCCCACTTGGTGGGCGCTATGGTCAAGATTCATCAGTATACTGCGCTCTGTGCACCCATCATGGGGCAGATTGCGGCTCTCGAATGTTTAAGGAATGGACTCGGGGATCGAGACGTGATGAAGCAGGCTTATAATGAACGCAGAAGGATGTTTGTGCAAGGTTTGACCGATATCGGCCTAAGCTGCCGCGATCCTCAGGGTGCTTTCTACGCATTCCCCAGCATAAGCGGCACCGGCCTGGGCTCGCAGCAGTTTGCGGAACGATTGCTTCGGGAGGCAAAAGTCGCCGTTGTACCCGGTAATGTGTTCGGCGCCGGGGGCGAAGGCTTTATTCGCTGCTCGTATGCCACTTCGTCTGAACAATTGAGCGAAGCGCTCGATCGAATGGATCGCTGGCTTCGAACGCATTCAAGTGCTGATCGTGGTCTGCCCACCTTACAGAATTCTTGAGAGTTTACGGTAATCGGTAGCGGTAATTCCCTCCAGTCTGCGGAAGATTCGGCTAAAATAATGAATATCCGGGTATCCGACCCCTTCGCCAACCGCCTCAATCGAGATGTCGGATTCCCGGAGAAGCCGACGTGCTTCCCGGTGACGAACGGATTGCACGAATTCACTTGGCGGCATCCCCGCAAAGCGTTTGAACAATTTGGCGGTATGATCCAGGCTTAACATCAAATGCTCCGCAATCACTTTGTTGCTCCAGTCTTTGGCTGGAGTTTTTTCGATTTGAGACATCAGTTCAATCAGTTTGGCATCGTGCGGTGACGTTTCCGTCAAGGCCTGGGAAGGATGCGTCCGAAGCAATTGAACCAGCACATCCAGCATCAGCCCTTTGCAGGCAAGCTCATAGCCGGCTGGACGCAGGGTGAATTCCTCCACGATTCGTTCCATCATCTGAACGCAAGGCAATGGGGGCGTGTAGATGACGCGGGAAGACAGTGGGGGAAAAGCGGAGGACACCGCTTCATGCGCGAATTTATCCGTATCCAGCACGGCTTTATTCACGATCATATCCGCTTCGGTCTGTATGTCCAGCTCATCAAAGAAATCAAAATGAATCCCCAGAAACCGCGCGTCAGGATGGGAAACCACCTCATTCTGGTGGTAAATACCGGACGGCAGAAAGATTAGCTGACCCGCTTCGATGTGATAACGGTTCCCGTACATCGTGGTAGCAGCATCCCCTTGGTATACATAGAGCAGCTCAAAATCGTATAATCTGCGCTGCGGGAGTGATCCTGTCGCCATGCGTTGAAACTGCGCATAGTGAATGCAGGGTGACCATTCCCTAAAAGGCGCTTCGCGTTTTATCGGAAAATTGAGATCCATATCGGCCATTGTATGCTCACTCCAAAATGTTATTAAGAGATGATAAATAGAACGGAATTGTCCAAATAATCACTTTTCTATCTAAATCATTTGGCGGAATATTTATTTATTATATAGTTATTATTACATCCGAATGGTTTATTTACAACTTGACGGAAAAAGTCAAATGATGTGTTTCAGAAAACGAGTGTTACAACATCAACCTATTGATTTTAGGAGGGATTCACGATGAAGAAAGGGATTAATATCTGGTCGTTCCCGGGAGATGCTTCCATCTCCGACTGCATCCGATTGGCAAAAGAAGCTGGGTTTGAAGGAATCGAATTGTCATTAAACCAAACAGGGGAGCTCGGACTTCAGGCTGGCGACAAGGAAGTACAGGCCATAGCGGCACAACTGAAAGAAGCGGACCTGGAAATCGCGGGTTTGGCGACAGGTTTGTATTGGGAATACCCGATGACAAGTGATGACCCGGCTGTCCGTGAGAAGGCCATGGATATTTGCAAGAAGCAGCTGGAACTCGCGTCCGCTTTCGGAGTGGATGCCATACTTGTGATCCCAGGGGCAGTCGGGGTCGATTTCGTTCCCGGTTCAGCAGTCATTGACTACGAATATGCCTACGAGCGGGCTCAAGAATCCATTCGTAAGCTGGTTCCTTTCGCGGAAAGCGCCGGTGTTGCCATCGCGCTCGAGAATGTATGGAATAAATTCCTGCTGTCGCCGCTGGAATTGCGGACCTTCATTGATGAGATCGGTTCCGAATATGTCGGCTCCTATTTCGACGTAGGCAATGTTGTGCATAACGGTTATCCGGAGCACTGGATTCGGATTTTGGGTGAGCGGATCAAAAAAGTCCATTTCAAAGATTACCGCAGACAGGCAGGCGGATTGCACGGTTTTGTTGACCTGTTGGCAGGGGACGTTAATTATCCGGCCGTTGTTGAAGCGCTGCGCTTGATTGGCTATGACAACTATGTCACGGCAGAGATGATCCCGGCGTATACCCACTATTCGGAGCAGATCATATTTAATACATCCAATGCAATGGATGCGATTCTTGGACGTACGCCATCTTTGCGCAAGCCGGATGCACGCCAGCATCAAGGCCAATCATAATAAGGGATACGGAGGGAAAGAGAATGCTGAAAATCGGAATATTGGGATTTGGTTTCATGGGCCGCATGCATTTCGACAATTATCTTCGACTAGCCGAAGAGGGTGCGGACATCCAACTGGTGGCGATTTGCGATCTGCGTATTGATGAGCTTAAGGACAGCAAAGCCAACGGCAATATGGCCACCGAGCGGGATGTATACGACCTGGAGCCCTATCATCTTTATGACCATGTGGACAAAATGCTCGAGAATGAAGAGCTGGATATAGTGGATGTATGCTTGCCGACCTATTTGCACGCGGACATGTCCTGCATGTTGCTGGAGAAGGGCATTCACGTCATGTGCGAGAAACCTGTCGCAGGCAGCTCGGAGGAAGCCTGGCGCATGGTGAAAACAGCGGAGCGCACAGGAAAAACACTCATGATCGGACAATGCCTGCGTTTCTGGCCAGCCTATGAATATTTGAAAGAATGTGTGGAGGACGGCCGTTATGGAAGCATCGTTGCAGGCGAATTCTTCCGGGGATCGGAGCCGCCTCAAGGCTGGTTCTTGGAAGGAGACAAGAGTGGTGGCTGTATCACGGACATGCATGTGCATGACGTGGATATGATCCACTATCTTATGGGCAAACCGGAGCGTGTATCGACATTTGCCAAAACGATAATTAAAGGAAGCTCGTACGATATCGTATCGACCCACTACAGTTTCCCGGATGGCAAAGTGATTAACGCACATGCGGATTGGACATTGCACGGCGAACACGGTTTCTATATGGGATATCGGGTGAATCTGGAAGAGGCTACGCTGGTGTTTGAGAATAATGAACTGACGGTGTACCCTGAAGACGCTCCAGGCTTTACGGCTGATCTGTCCGAGGATTCCGGCTATTACCGTGAACTCCGGTATTTCATTGAGCATGTTGCGCAAGGAAAGCCGGTAACGGTATGTACACCAGAAAGCGCTGCCGGATCGCTAGAAATTATTGAAGCCGAGATTCGTTCCGCGAGAGCGAACGGCGCTTTGGAGACGGTATCGGGGAAACAGGTAGTATCTTAATTTCACTTACTATAGGGTAGAACAATATAACCAAGGCCAATCAGGGAATAACCTGATTGGCCTTGGTTAGTTATTTGGTTAATGAGCTCATTGCAGACGATCAAAGCAATAGAGCCTGACATCCTGCAGCAAGAACTCTCAATGATCGTGTAAATGTTAAGCTCTGAATGTTTTCAAGAAGTCCACGGCGAGTTTGATATCCGCTTCCGGATTGGCTTTCACTTCACGTTCGATTGTCAGATACCCCGTATAGCCAATATCCTTGAGAGCTTGCAAGTAAGCATTCCAGTTAACGCCGCCTTCTCCAAGCGGTACCTCACGGAACTTCTCGCCGGATTCGGCCATATCGGCAATTTTGTCATGGTCAAGCGCAGGTGCTTCGTATCCGAAATCACCGTATACATCACGAGGGTCGATATAGTCAGCCAGCTTGATTCCGTCCTTCGCGTGTGTATGAACGATATAGTCCTTCAGATTGTACACACCCTGTACCGGATCGTCTCCAGTGACCATGACCATATTGGCTGGATCAAAGTTAACGGACACACCGTTGGAACCCAGACCGTCCAGGAATGATTTCAAATGAGCCGAAGGCTCCGGACCTGTCTCGATGGCAAAGAAGGCGTTCATGGATTTCGCGAATGTGCTAAGCTCCAGGCAAGCTTTGTGCATCGTATCGTATACGCGGCCGTTATGATCTTGCGGCACGATGCCGATATGCGTGGTGATGATATTGGTTCCGAGCTCCAGGCCGAGCTCCATGATTCGTTTGGATTTCTCGATTTTAGCCGCATTTTCGGCAGGGTCCTGGAAGCCGTGTCCGCCAAGGTCACCAACGAGAGCGGAGATTTCAAGTCCCAGTGAATCGATGTAATCCTTCAATTCTTTACGCGCCGAAGCAGAGAGGTTGGCCGGATCCATTTCGCCGTGAACGGCATAGATCTGAACGCCATCTGCACCGACATCCCGGGCTTTAAGAAGGCCTTCTCTTACTCCTACCCGAAAGCTGTCAACAATAACGCCAATTTTGTTAGGCATGATAGGCTTCGACATCCTAATATCCCCCTTGTATCATCCTTGTGTCATCCATCGTCCGTCTGACTTAAACTTCATTCCAGGCTTTACGGACATATTCCAATCCAAACTTAGCTCCCGTGCGGCAATCTTCCAGCCCCTCGAATTCAATCGAGATGTAGCCGTCATAACCGGATTCCTTCACGATGCGAACGACTTCCGGCATATCGATATCGCCTTGGCCGACAATCGCGCCACGCAGCCAGTTGCCGCTGGAGGTGTTAAACCAACCGGATCCAGGTGCGCGGTGAGCCGGGCGATAATAGAAGTCCTTGAAGTGAACCATCGAGGCCAAGCCGATGTTGTTCGCGACAGCCACAGTGGATACCTCATCTGCACAGAGGAAGTTTCCGATATCCAGGGTTGTTTTGAAGTTAGGGTGATTAACAGTCTGAACCAGCGCTTTTACACGGTCGCTATGTTGAATGAAGTAGCCATGGTTCTCCACGCTTGTCGTAATGCCACGTTCAGCCGCGTAATCGGCTATGATCCGGCATGCATTGGCCAGACGGGGAAGCTCCTCCAGGAAATGCGTGATGGACAAGTCCTTGGAAGAGCCAACGTCATGGCGCATCAGCTTAACGCCAAGCGCGGCCGCAATGTCCACTTCACCTTTGACTCGTTCAATCTCCGCTTCATATGCAGCGTCATCCAATTCCGCAAAATTGGCGCCGATGGCATAGTTGGAGATTTCAAGCCCTTTGGAAGCGGCATGGGATTTAATCGTATCGATTAAATCCGGCGTTTCTTTCAGATTAAAGCCGAGTGGAACGATCTCGATATGCTCTCCGCCGATTTCTGCAACGTAGTCGATGACATCGGTAATGGTCATTTCGCCTTTGTTCATGGCCTGATACAGGCTGTACGAGCTTATTCCAAGTTTCATAGAAGAACTTCAACCCCTTTTTCGGCGGATTCATAGATGCCGCACAGAATCTTCATGATCTCAACGCCGTCTTCTACCGGGCTGAGAGGTGACGTGCCGTTCTCGATGCTGGAAATGAAATGATCGACTTCGCTTTGGAAAGCCGCGTCGAAATCGAATCCTTTGCTGTCTGTCTGAGGCTGAATGTTGATAATGGTATCGTGTTTCTCCGTGACGATGACCACTTCAGGATCAATCTCAAAGCCGCCCTTGTCTCCATACAATTTAACGGATTGCAGATTTTCCTTCGCGTGCAGCGTGAAGCTGACGTCCACCAGTATAGAGGCGCCGTTTTCAAAACGGATCAACGCATTCGCCATATCCTCCACTGTGTTCTTCTCAGCATCATAATCAGCCGCTTTGTAGAAGGAGAGGTTGCGAACGTTAGAGCGATTGCCCAGCTTCCGGTATGTATTGGCGCTGACAGAAACTGGTTTAGGGCGACCCATCATGTACCAGCACAGATCAATGACATGCACGCCGATATCGATGAGAGGCCCGCCGCCGGAACGCTCAATGTCAGAGAACCAGCCCCCTGGATTGCCGAGACGACGAACCGAGGAAGCTTTCGCGAAGTAGATGTCCCCGAATTCACCCTTGTCTGCAAACTCGCGGAGCATCTGAGCGTTAGGGTCATAACGTCTTACGAAGCCGACCTGAAGCAGCTTGCCGGAGGATTTAACGGCCTCCTGTACTTGAAGCGCTTCCTCTACGGTACGGCAGAGAGGTTTCTCAACCAGAACGTGTTTGCCCGCATTCAGTGCCGCAATACTGATTTCGGCATGCGTATTGTTCCAGGTACAGATGCTTACTGCATCGATTGCCGGATCAGCCAGAAGTTCGTTATAATCGGTGTAGACTTTGGTAGCACCGTATTTTTCAGCCGCACGCTGTGCTCTTTCTTCATTTAAATCGCACACGGCGAGCAAATTCGCGTTCGCATGTTTCTGATAGGATTGCAAATGCATAGCAGAGATCGATCCCGTGCCAATAACGCCAATATTAATAGATTTCATGAGTTCACTCCTCTGAATTTACTGCATTACACTTTCGTATTATAATGCTTTTAGAGGAAGACACCATGATAAACCGTGCTGTTTGTTTGTACAATTGTGCTGTCTTACTGGAAGGAGATCAGAACATTGGACAAAACACTTCAAGAACCGATGACCATGCCGGATCCTCAGTTTCCGATTAAGGTTCATCGTTGCGAGTTTGATGGCCGGGGACAGGTTTTGTTTAACCATCATTGGCATGAACATCTTGAAATTCTATATATTATATCCGGGGAAGCGAGTCTGGAGTGCGGTTCGTCCACCTTCACGGTCAAGGAAGGCGATATGATCGTCATTAACCGGAATGAGCTGCATTACGGCCTTAGCCTATCGGATCATTTGTTTTATTATGCGTTAATCGCGGACTTTTCGCTGCTTCAGAGCCATTCGCTGGATGCAACCGAGATGAAATTCATCACGCCCATCACCCAGAACCGGCTAATCTTCGAGAATCGAATTAGCGGGGATGATGCGCTAGCCTCCATGCTGTCCATCATTCATGAGCTGGAACAGCGGGAATTCGGTTATGAGCTGGCGGTCAAATCAGAGCTGTATCGGCTGCTTACGCTGCTTGTACGAGGTTATGTAGCGACGGTCCTTACACTGGATGAATACGTCGAGCGGATGAAGAATGTGGAGCGCTTTGCCCCGATATTCAAGTATATCGAGGAGCATTACCGAGAGGATTTGTCAGTGGAGCTCCTATCAAGCATGGCCGGTCTCAGCCGCTTTCATTTCAGCCGGTTGTTCAAGGAGATCAGCGGCCGGACCGTGACGGAGTATGTGAATGAGACGAGGCTCAACCGGGCGGATTATCTCCTTCGTGAAAGTCCGCTTACGGTATCTGAAATCGCGGCTGCAACCGGATTTAATGATATTTATTATTTCAGCCGAACCTTCAAGAAATATAAAAGCATGGCTCCATCGGCTTTACGAAAAAAGTGAGAATCAACTTTAACGGTTCTGAATAGGCTCCGTGTAGACATAAGTATAAAAGCAACCTATAATGAATAATCATATTATTGCATAAAGTGGCGGAGATAACGGAGAACCCTTTTGCTTAAATGCGTACTGTATTCGGTATGCATTCTTAGCAGAAGCGGTTCTTTTTTTGAAGAGATAAGAAAGTATAAACATCCGAGGCTTAGCATCCTTATCTCGCAAGAAAAACTTCCGCTAAATGGGGTCTGTCTTCTGATAAAGTACGTCGATAGACGTTTTTCTTATTATGGAATAGGTTCTTCATTTTAAATTCAGAGAGGAGAATGTCAGGTGGACACAAGCTTATCCGCCAAGATGCGGACCCAATATTTGCAGGACATGTCGGCTAAAAAGCTGGATGTGCTGGTGATTGGCGGCGGTATCACGGGTGCGGGAATTGCTTGGGACGCCAGCTGTAGAGGGATGAGCGTCGGATTGGTGGAAATGAATGATTTTGCTTCGGGAACGAGTTGCAGATCAACGAAGCTGATTCATGGCGGTCTTCGGTATTTGAAGCAAGGAGAGATCGGCTTGGTACGCGAGGTAGGTTCTGAACGGGCACTGCTTCACCGGAGCGCTCCGCATCTGGTGGAGCCCATTCCCATGCTGCTCCCTATTTATAAAAAAGGTACTTATGGTTATCTTGCCAGCGCGATCGGGTTGTATCTGTACGACTGGTTGGCGGGGGTCAAACGCAGTGAACGGCGGAAGATGTTCCGGCGCGAGAGTACTCTAACCCTTGAACCCCTCTTTCGAAAGGAGGGATTGAAAGGTTCCGGTTATTATTATGAATACCGAACCGATGATGCGCGATTAACGGTTGAAGTGATGAAGTCCGCTCGAGCCAAGGGAGCGCTCATCGCGAATTACGCCAAAGTCCAGGAATTCATGTATCGGGGAGGAAAAGTAGTAGGGGCTCACGTAGAAGACCAAGTGAGTGGTAAGACCTATACGATATGCGCCAAAAAAATCATCAATGCCGCCGGGCCATGGGTGGATCAGATCAGACTCAAGGATAACTCGCTCAAGGGAAAGCGGCTGCTCTTAACAAAAGGCGTTCACCTGGTGGTGGATCATGCCAAGCTTCCGATACGGCAGGCTGCTTATTTCGATGTGCCGGGTGGCAGAATGATTTTTGTCATTCCAAGAGAGGGTAAGACCTACATCGGAACGACTGATACCGTTTATGAGGGGGCGATTGAGACGCCCGGTATTACCGAGGAGGATCTGCTGTATCTTATCGATGCGGTGAATCATGCTTTCCCGGAAGCAAGGCTGAAGCCGGACGATATCGAATCCGGATGGTCGGGGTTAAGGCCACTCGTCCGCGAGGAAGGAAAAGGTCCTTCGGAAATATCGAGAAAAGATGAGATGTTCATATCCGATTCCGGGTTGATCACCATTGCAGGCGGAAAGCTGACCGGATTCCGGAAAATGGCCGAAAAGGTGGTGAACCTTGCAGCCAGACAGCTACAAGACGCTGATGGCACCATTTATCCTCCTTGTACGACGGATCGGCTTCCCATCAGCGGAGGCGATCTGAACGGCCTCACCTATGAAGAGGTTCGGAAGAAGTTAATCAAGCAGGGTGAATCCCTCGGCATCAGTCCTAAAGATATAGTGAACCTCATGAACAGGTACGGCTCCAATACGATGGAACTGATGAACCGGATCGGCACCTCTTCGCAGGAAGCAGAAACGATCGAGTCTCGATTGTTACGTGCGGAAATCGAGTATTCCATCGACTATGAGATGACGATGACCGCAGTGGATTTTCTGTTAAGAAGAACAGGCTGGATATTATTTGACCGGCAAAAAACCGAGCGAACCATTGCTCCCGTGATGAGGCTTATGCGAGAATATTTAGAATGGAATCAGGAGGAAGTCAACAGGCAGTGGGAACTGCTGCAGGATCAATTGCAGTTGGCATGGGGTATGGCGGAAGGCATCAGGATGGAACGGTTTACGGATTCGCCGGATCGGGAAGACGCCACAGGATCGCGCTCCGACGAGGAAGCCGAGCAATCCACCGCCATGTCGGTGATGAATCGGTAGGGATTTTATTTATCAGGATCATCTTGTCAAATGTAAAATGTGGATGTAGTATAACCATATAAAGTTATAGAGCTGGGCAGAGATGATGAGAAGCCCTTTGCATAACGAGAATCTTTCATTTGTCATGAATGAAGGCTTTTTCAATGCAAAGTGCTTCTCATTTTTTTGTATCCGCGTGGAACTGCTTGTCCAAAGGACTAAAGGACATGACACCGTCATATGTATACTTTACGGATGGGGACTGTGGGTCCAACAGAACTGATCTGACCAGAACATGTCCAATTTACGTTTACGGGCGAAAATACAGATTGAACATGCAGAGGAGAACGAAATATGGATCATTATTCAGGGTATATTTTTGATTTGGACGGTACGATCTATCTTGGGGCTGAGGCCATTGATGGTGCTGTGGAGACCATTCATTATTTGCAGGGACTGAATAAGAAGCTATTGTTTTTGACCAACAAAACGATAGATTCCAGGGAAAACTATTTGAAGAAATTAAGGAAGCTTGGCGTTCAAGTGGAACTGAATCATATATTGAATCCTGCGCTCGTTACGATTCATTATCTTCAGAAACATCATCCCGGCGCAAATGTGTATGTCATTGGTGAGGAAATATTGAAAAACGAGCTGTTGGACAATGGAATACGATTTGCATCATCGCCGGAGGAAACCGACGTTGTGGTTGTGTCGTGGGATCGGGATTTTCACTACCGTCATCTGGATTTTGCCTATCAGGCAATTAAACGGGGCGCCGAAGTGATTGCCACCCACCCGGATCGAACATGTCCGATGCCAGGCGGCGATGTCCCGGATTGCGGCGGCATGATCGGTGCCATCGAAGGTACTGCCGGCATCACAATTACGACTGTCATGGGCAAGCCCTCCGTCTTGACGGCACTGACGGCTCTTGATATTTTGGGAGTGCAGGCCGAAGATTGTCTGATGTCAGGGGATCGGCTGGAGACGGATATCAAGATGGGAAATCAGGCAGGGATGAGTACGGCAATGGTGCTGACAGGCGTATCAACCAGGGACGATCTGATGAACAGCAGCGTGAAGCCCACCTATGTACTGAATTCGGTTTACGATATTTATCTCAGCGGTACTGCCGTGAAGCAGGCAGACGAAGCCAAGTCATGAGTATTTACAAAAATAGGCCGGGGCAACGGGAGAATTGGAGATGCTGCTGCGGCAACGAGGTGAAGATATGAAAACCAGTGTTGAAGGTGCACAACGAATTTCGTATTGCTTGAAGCGTAAGCCCATTATTACTTCATTAATGAATGCCGATGAACTCCCCAATGTACTAGCAACCGAATCGAATATCGTGTTTATTCTCAAAACCGATATTTTTATCATCGAATCGATTGTTGAGCAGATTCGGGAGGCCGGCAAGCTCTCGTTTGTGCATTTTGATCTGATTGAAGGGATTGGCAAAGACAAGACGGGGGTTAAGTATTTAGCTGAAAAGGTTGGCATTGACGGTATTGTCACGACAAAAAACACGGCGATTGTAGAAGCGAAGAAACTGGGCTTGTTAACGGTTCAGCGACTGTTTGTATTCGATTCTGTTTCCCTGGACAACGGGATCAAGATGATTAAGGCCTCCAATCCGGATGCCATTGAAGTGCTGCCGGGCATGGTGTGTCAGCGGATTATGGAACGGATTCGTGCAGAGGTGGACGTGCCCGTCATCGCAGGAGGACTCATGATCGATTTGGAGGATTTTGATACAGCTTTGAAGAGCGGTGTAATTGGCATATCCACCTCCAGCAAAGAGCTATGGCGCTGGCAGGATGAACATATGGTATAGCGAAGAGCCGCCTTAAATGACAAAGATGGGTGGAGATTAGGGAATGGATGTGTTTCAACTGGATACGGAGACTATGCTGATGCGGCTGCTATTGGCTGCATTGCTTGGCGGTTTAATCGGTTGGGAGCGGGAACGCAGAAACAAGCAGGCCGGTTTAAAAACCCATCTCTTGGTGGCTGTCGGATCAACGCTGATTATGCTGACTTCCATTTACGGCTTTGATTCTGCACTGATCAATCATCCTAATGCGAGGTTTGATCCTGCCCGGCTGGCGGCACAAGTTGTAAGCGGTATCGGTTTCCTTGGTGCCGGGGCTATATTGCGGCGTTCCAATCATATCATTTCAGGTCTTACCACGGCGGCAACCCTATGGGTAGCAGCGGCTATCGGTTTAAGTGTCGGCTCCGGATTTTACTGGCCCGCGATCATAACGACAGCGATCGTTCTGGTCAGCACGCTGGTGTTGAATAAATTGGAATCGAAATTTCTCTTTATCAAAAAGTCAGGCAGTTTGAAGATTATCATTGAGGCTGGAGACCGTCCGGTTCATGTGAGTACCATTACCGAATTGCTGCAAAAGGCAAATATGACGGTGGAAGGCATGATCGTGAACAATGACACGACGGAAGACGATTCGACCAAGGTGACGATGGAATTCCGGGTGTATTCTTTTAACAGTAAGGGAATTAACGGATTGTTCGAGCAATTGTGGCAGGTTGAGGGGATTAAGCAGGTTCGTATGAACTGGCGGGATTAAGGGCCTTATCGGATTTGTTTTATGTTCGAATTGTCGCTGGTCAGATCATTTGAATGGCAAAATGATGAAAAGGGCTGAGCCCGGGTGCAAGTTGACCCGGGCTCAGCTTTTTTTCGTTCTATTTGAAAACGGAGGTGTTCAGGGCAGCGGTGTTTGTGGATTGCACGTTAGGGTTATCAAAAGCCGCGATGCTTCGCGCCATGAGAAATTGGGCGGCGTAATAGGTCGTCATAATCCACACGCCCGAATAGCGGATATCAGCAACAAACATGTTCCAGGACAGGATGGAGTCCGAGATCACAAACAGCAGGCTCCCGATCATGGCCCATTGATTCCCGGTCATAATAGCCGACCAGAGCATCAGCGAAATAACCGTGATATAGGCAATAACCGGAATAATCAAAGCTTGGTCACCGTTTGCCTTGATAGAAGTCACCAATTCATTGCCCATCCATATGGAGTAGACTGCAACCGGAACGATGCTGAGGAGACGAAGGAGCGTATAGCGCCATTGACCCAGGAAGCCGGCCGTATAGAACAGATGTCCAATCAGAAAGGCGGTGAGACCGACCACAAACCAGATCAATGTTCCATCACCGATCATGCAGAAGAACAGCCCGGTTAACAGGAGATAGTGAACTTTGGATCGATGGGGCGGAAGTTGCCTATAAGCAAATAGAATGATGAGCCACATCGGAATCAGCTTGAACAGCAGTTTGACAGTTAAGGGCTCGGATGGGATCAGGAAAATATAAAGCAGACTCATGATCAGGATGACCAATGGCAGTCCGTAACGTTTCAAATGACAATCCTCCCCGGCGAATGTAATTTTCATGTTTAGACAATTCTTCGCTCGGCGTCCTGATTCCTCTTTTCCTGTCCGCATGAAACAGGAATGTAAAACATCATATAGAAATAAATTAAATCTTCTGAATATTGCAATCCAAAAGCGAAGGAAATACGTTGAACAATGCGACCAGCCAGTATAAAGGGGCAGTTATCGTCGAGTATTATTTCGATGGGGTTCATCCTGATTATGCCAGCATGGACTGGGAAAGCCTGCGCCTTGTGTTTCAGCAGGAAGGGAATACATGGGTGTTATCCGGAATTATTCATGATCAATGGACGATCTGATATTGCCTTGAATGGTCGGAATCATGTGGGATGTATGGTTTCGACAATTTTTTTAAAATAATGCTTGCTTTTTAACTCTGATCGTAATATACTCTTAAATACGGTGATCAACACGATGCCGACTTACATAATATGCGGTCGTGGCGGAATTGGCAGACGCGCACGGTTCAGGTCCGTGTGGGCTAACCCCCGTGGAGGTTCGAGTCCTCTCGACCGCATCATATTCTTAAAAGAAACCCTTCTGAAATTATAGAAGGGTTTTTATTTCGTTCCAATGTTAATACACTTGGGGCAAAAATAAAATTCAGTTTAGCCCATTGAAGGCTGCGTTTTCTGGAACGTTCAGAGGAAATGAGAATTGGCTAAAGGGCCGGGAGGTAGATTTCTTCAGCCCAAATAATGAGCAATTCACCCGTGCAAATCCCGCTGTGTTTGTCGATGATGGTTTTTACAATGGATAATCCAAGTCCGCTGCCTCCCAATTCCCTTGAACGGGAGTTGTCAATTCTATAGAATGGCTCGAAGATATTTTCATGTTCTTCCTCTGGAATTCCTATGCCGGTATCCTCGATATGAACGATCACAGAATCATCGCTCATGACTGCCGTAATCAAGACTTCTCCATCCCTTTTATTATATTTCACAGCGTTCTGAACGAGATTAAAGAAAGCTCTTTGCAAAAGCGTCTTATCGCCTGAAAGCATAATGCCCGAGATGTTGTTTTCAATGAGGATGCTTTTATCGCTGCTGCTTTCCGATACAGCCTCAATAATATCGTCAAACATCGCTTTCCCTTCAAAACGTTCATGATGGTCCGCATTTAACGTACTGTTCATCTTTAACAGGTCATATACCAGGAGACTCATCCTTTGTGCTTCTGCCAAAGTATCTTCCATAACCTCTCTGTACTCCAGAACGGTAGGATATTCCTCCATCTGCAAGACCTCAATGTTGGCAATAATGCTAGCGAGCGGCGTATTGAGCTCATGAGCGGCATTGGCCGCGAACCGCTTTTGATGATTAAATGATTTTTCCAATTTCATCATCATATGGTTGAAAGATGTTGCGAGCTGTGCCACTTCGTCATTCGTATCAAAGCCTGTAAGCGGCTGAAACAGCTTGTTTTCGTCGATATTCTTGATGTTTTCGCTTAAGTTTGCAACCGGTTTTAACGCTCTGCCGGACATGTAATAGGAGACGCCTGTACCTAGTGCAATCATGGCGACCATGTAAACGAAACTGGAAGCAATATAATTTTTTTGTCTACCAGAAATGGATTTTTCAGGAGTAACATGTATATGGGGGTTTGCATCGGCATTCAAAAGGGGAGCCGGCACGGATTCAGAGTAGGTGATCACTTGAGAAAGTGTCAACAGAAAACAAACGCCTGCGAGCGTAAGCGCGGTTGATATTGTCAGCCTTAATCGCAGCGTAATCTTATTGAACTGTTTCATCTGCATACTCCTTCGTGAGCGAGTACCCGAAACCTCTCGTGTTTTTAATCAGTTCCTTATCGCCGGTGTAGGGTGCCAGCTTTTTTTTCAAAGAATTAAGTTGTACCTTGAAGGAATTGGAAAATATTTGCTGTAGTAGAGAAATGACTATGACAGAGCCATTCTTGAATCTTCTTCATACTACACCGTTCGCCAGCAATAGGCTGGCACAACTGTGGCGAAGATCATGAAAACGAATTCAGCGCATTTCATGTTTCGCCATTACAAGCGGGAAGTTGAGTAATATACAATTTTCATTTCATCCCCAAGATTCGGGTAAGCTATTAGGTAATATCTTCAATTTCCGTCCCTAAGTCTTGTAAAATAGATCTAGCCAAAGGCCCTTGGGAACAGCAATCTCCTGAGAACTGTCATGCATCCTTAAAGTAAGAGGCAGCAAGCCGGGTGGCATTCAGGTTTTTATTCCTGATTGTCCCAGGCTTTTTTTGTTTACATTATCAATGCGCATTTTGAAGCAAATTGCGTAAACGTTTCAACAAAGAAATTGTTGGAAAAAGAAGCTTTAAATCAGGAAACAATGGGTAAACACTTCTAGTTTTTAGAGGAGTGGCTGACAGTTAGATTCTAATAAAAGTCGTATGATTTTTCCTGAGACTTAATCGATACCAACGAAAAGCTTGATTTAATGTGAGAATATATGACGTATACACAAGATTATATTAAAATTTAAGTTAAATACCGAACAAACACCTAACATAATCAGGTTATATATTAAAAATGTAAACGTTTTATTTCCGCTATTTCTAAAAAAACATATTGTAATCTGATTGGGCATGTACTAAAATAAAACTAGAAATTGCGTAAACGTTTACATTTTTAGAGTGGGAAATGAACTCATATCGTTTATTATCAAAGGGAAATATTGAGAAAACGTTATGACTTTAAACTAAAGGAAGGGGGGTGGCTATGACGAACAAGGAAATTACAATTAAGGACGTAGCCAAGCAAGCAAATGTATCTGTAGCTACGGTATCCCGAGTGATGAATGGACGAGATCGCGTAAGTGAAGCCACTCGCAAGAAAATACTCAAAATAATCGAAGAGATGAACTTCGTGCCGAATACGATGGCTGCATCGATGGTCAATAAAAAAACCAACATGCTGTCCGTCGTGGTGCCGGAGATTCAGAATCCCTTCTACACCGCAGTCATTGGCGGTATGGTAGAGGTGGCCAAGAAGGAAGGCTTCTTTACTCTAGTTGTCGCCACGAATAGCGATGAGGCAGAGGAGGAAGAATTTTTTGAAAGCTTCCTAGGGAAAAATGTGGATGGAATCATCTTAATCGGTACGCATAAGGATGCAGAGTTTTACCGGAACATTCGCAAACCTACCATCCTTGTCGACCGTTATATCAACGATTGCGGCCACGATGGTGTCTTAATCGATAACTTCCGCGGCGCGTACGAAGCGACCAAGCACTTCGTGGACTATGGTCATGAACGCATTGCCATTATTGATGGGGCGCATGATTTTAACGATGGCAAGGACCGTTATTGGGGATATCGTCAAGCTATGCATGAGAGCGGCCTGACACCCGATCCTGCCTATCACAAGCAGGGGAATTGGCTGGAAGAGGACGGCTACCGATTTACGACGGAGCTTATGCAATCCGAGCAGCCACCGACAGCTATATTTGCGGCTAACAACGTCATCTGTACGGGTGCGATTAAAGCGATACGCGATTTGAATCTCCGAATCGGAGAGGATATTTCTTTAATTGGCTTTGATGATAACGAGCTTGCCCAGTTCGTGCAGCCAAGAGTGACCGTGGTCAGCAGACCGACAAGAGAGATGGGAATTCAAGCGGCGGAAATGCTCATTCAAAAAATCAAGAGAGAGCCTAAAGAGCGGGCGAAGCTGAAAAAAATGATATTGGATGTTGAATTGAAGAAATTCGGCTCAGTCAAAAGACTGAAGGAGTAATACTGGGGGGAGAGCTATGGCGAAAATCTTGGTAGTGGGCAGCATGAATATGGACATTGTCACACAGGTTGAGCGTCACCCGGTTCCCGGCGAAACGATACAGGGCAATGAGACCCGTTTCTTTATTGGAGGCAAGGGGGCTAACCAGGCGGTTGCCGCCTCTCGCTCCGGAGCTTCGGTCGCTATGGCGGGTGCACTAGGCTCGGATTCCTTTGGGATCGACATACGCAGGGAATTGGCGGAGGCTAGGATTGATCTTGATCATGTTATCGAGAAGCCGTGTATGACGGGGCTTGCTTTGATTACGATCGATGGAGCAGGCGAGAACAACATTATTTTATCCTCAGGTGCTAATGGAAGGTATGGTGCAGACGAGGTAGATAAATTGGACCTCTCTGGTTTCGATGTCATTTTGCTGCAAAATGAAATATCATCGACAGCCAATCAAAGGGTGCTGGATAAAGCGGCAGAGCAACGTGTTCCGGTATTTATGAATCCAGCTCCAATTGACGGGTTTGACCAGAGCCAACTGAGCAAGGTCACTTTCCTCATTCTGAATAAGGTCGAGGCGGAGGAGCTGAGCGGCATCCGTATTGAAGGAAGCAGCCAGGCGCTGGAGGCCGGAAAGAAACTGCTTAATGACGGCATTCCTCATCTCATTATTACTTTGGGAAGCAAAGGCTCGATCTATATGGACCAATCCGGAAGGCAAATCACATTAACCGCATTTTCGGTTGACGTAGTGGATACGACAGCGGCCGGAGACACCTTCATCGGAGCGTTCGCAGCTAAATATGCAACGGGAGCGGAGCTGCGCGATTGTCTGCGCTACGCGACAGCGGCATCGGCGCTGGCTGTATCTGAACCAGGTGCCCAAAGCTCGATTCCGACAGAAGAACAGGTACAATCGTTTCTTACGGGGTAGAACAATAGGTTAATAAGACCGTTATAAAAAAAGGTAATATACGGGGTTTCTTTCCTGGAAAGGGACACCTGTATTCACAGGCTTTGGCGATTTAACGCTTAGTCTTGTTAAAGTTATCCAAAAAGCAGCCCAGCAAGGTGAATAGGAGGTCGAACGATGAGGCATCCGGTTTTGAAAATGGAAGGCATCAGCAAGGAATTCCCAGGGGTCAAAGCGTTATCTGATGTTAGCTTTGAACTGTATCCGGGCGAAGTTCATGCGCTTATGGGGGAGAACGGAGCAGGAAAATCCACGCTGATGAAAATTTTGTCCGGCGTATATTCACCGACGCAAGGAACGATCAGACTGAAGGGCAAAGAAGTGACATTCGGCAACCCGCTTGACGCCCAGCGCCAAGGGGTGTCCATTATCCATCAGGAATTCAATTTGTTTTCTAATTTGACAGCCGCGGAAAATATATTTATCGACCGTCCAGAAATGGTCGGCAGATTCGGACGGATACAGTGGTCCAAAATGTATGATGAGGCGCAGCGTTTGGTTGATTCCATAGGGGGAGGTGGAATTGATGTCCGCCAGGAGGTCCGGCATCTTGGAGTCCACAGCCAGCAAGTAATCGAAATTGCGAAAGCGCTGTCTTTTCAGGCGGATGTGCTCATTATGGATGAACCGTCAGCAGCGCTTCCGGAAAACGAAGTGAAAAAAATGTTTGAAGTGGTCAACCGGCTCAGGGCGCAAGGCGTAGCCATCGTCTATGTCTCCCACCGCATGAAGGAAATATTTGAAATTGCGGATAAGGTAACGGTGCTGCGGGATGGAGCCAAGATTGACACCCGAGGAATCGAAGAGGTGACTGAACAGAGCTTGATTCAAATGATGGTGGGCAAAGAGGTCGGCCAGCTATATCCGGTAGGGGAGCAAAAGCAGGGTCAAGAGGTTGTGCTGCAGGTCAAGCAGCTGTCGCTCGATTCTGCGCACCGTGTATCTTTTGAGCTGCGAAAGGGAGAGATATTAGGGCTGTTCGGCGTTCCGGGTTCAGGCACGCATACGATTGCCGAGCGTTTATTCGGTCTAAAGCGGGGAACGGGTGAAATCAACATTCGTGGCGCAGCAGTGAAAATCAATAGCCCGAGCCAAGCCAAAGCGAAGAAGATTGCTTACGTTCCGCCGGATCGTCACCGTCAAGGCATCATTAAACCGATGTCCATCCGGCAAAATCTATCGATCCCGATGCTGCCCCAGCTTTCAAAGTACACGGTGCTGGACGAGGCGCGAATTAAAGAGATGAGCGGGGAGTATATGGAGAAGCTGCGGATTAAAGCGCCCAGCGACGGACAAAGCGTAGACTTTCTGAGCGGCGGCAACCAGCAAAAGGTCGTGATTGGCAAATGGCTTGCCACGAATCCGGATATTCTTATTCTGGAAGAGCCGACTCGGGGAGTTGATGTCGGGGCAAAGGCGGAGATCTACAATATTATTCATCAACTGGCCGAGGAAGGATTGAGCATCCTGCTGATTTCATCCGAAATGCCGGAGGTAATTGGACTCAGTGATCGGATTCTGGTGCTGTACAAAGGCATGATCGTACATGAATTTGCACATGGTGAGGCTGACCAGGAACAATTGCTGCAGCGTGCTTCACACCCTCTCTCAGAAGGAGGCCAACTATGAAACGCCTACTCAATATGCATGAAGCGCCTATTATCTTATTTACCGTTCTCGTCATACTGTTGTTCTCCATCATTTCACCCGACTTCTTGCAATTCGAAAATATGAGGCTGATTCTGGATCAGAACATCTCCATGTTTATCGTGGCGATCGGGATGACGATGGTCATTCTTCTGGGGGGCATGGATTTATCCGTCGGCTCTGTGCTGGCTGTGACAGCGACTTCTGTCGGCTTGTTTCTCAGCCATGGCATTCATCCGTGGATAGCAGCCGCAATGGGGATATGGATCGGGGTTCTATGCGGTATGGTTAATGGCTATTTCATCGCTGTGAGGAAAATACCGGACATCATCGTCACCTTGGCCACCATGTACATCTTCAGGGGCATTGCGGTAGGTATTAGCGGAGGAACCTGGATGACGAACTTTCCGGAAGGATTTCGATTCTTCGGACAAGGGTATTTGCTCGGCATTTCCTTTCCGCTGCTAATAGCCGTCATTCTGATAGCGATCTTCATCTATTTAATGAAATTCACCAGGGTGGGCCGAAGAATCTACTCCATTGGAGGGAACGGTCCGGCAGCCAAGCTTGCGGGAATCAGTGTAGCCCGAACCAAGTTTAAGGTTTATGTATTAACCGGCTTACTGGTTGGGATCGCCTCGGTTATTTTCGCAGCCAAGGTAGGAAGTGTACAAGCCTCGACAGCAGGCAGCGGTTTGGCGTTTGAAGTCATGGCAGCCGTTCTTATCGGCGGAGGAAGCATTTTTGGAGGAGTCGGCACCGTAGCCGGAACGATGCTGGGTGTGCTCTTTATGGGCATTGTTAAGAACGGGCTCATTATATCCAAGGTTTCTCCGTTCTGGGTTGATGCCGCAACTGGTTTTCTGATTATTCTGGCAATTGTCATTAATACGCTGCAGCGCATACGACAAAACAAAGGGAAAGAGGGGGATTTGGTATGAGTGCATGGACAAGCCGGTTCCCGTTTAAAGGAAATAAGCTGATCGTTCAAATGCTGCTGCTGCTCGTCATAATCGTCCTGTTCAGCTTCTTGTCTCCCTATTTCCTGACCGTCACCAACTTTATGAATGTGCTGAACCAGATGGTGGAAGTAGGGCTGATCGCCATTCCGATGACCATGATCATCATATCCGGTGCCATGGATCTGTCAGTCGGCTCAATTCTGGCTTTCTCCGCTGTATGTATGGGAGTTGCCTTTGAGCGGGGCCTCGATATATGGATCAGCGTGATCATTGGGCTGCTGGCTGGCTTGCTATGCGGGGCGGTTAACGGCTATCTGATCGCAAGGCACCGCATGCAGGCTATTGTCGTCACCATTGGCATGCTCGTGATGCTGCGGGGTCTGGTCTACGTGATCAATCAGGGCAGACCCATTAGCGGCTTTCCGGATGCATTCTACTTTATGGGCCAGCAATATGTCGGCGGCATTCCGGTTAATGCGATTTTCCTTGTGGTGATGTTCCTCTTGGCCAGCTTCGTGATGAAGAAAACAAGATTTAGCACCTATGTGTACGGGATTGGCAACAATGAAGAGGTTGTCCGCTACTCAGGCATCTCGGTCGTGCGCATCCGGTTTATCCTCTTTATGCTTAGCGGATTGTTTTCGGCCTTGGCGGGTATATTTCTGGTGTCGCGTCTGGCAAGCGCAGAGGCGACATCGGGTACCAATATAGAGTTGGATGTTATTACAGCGACTCTGATAGGAGGCACACATATTTTTGGAGGGAGGGGGAGTCTTTCAGGCACATTTGTCGGGCTGCTGATTATCGTGTTTTTGCGTAATGGATTGAATCTATTAGGTGTATCCGTGCTTTACCAGGCAGTTATATTAGGGGCATTGCTTCTGCTTGCTGTAGGAAACAAAAAATTCAATGGAGAGTGAAACCTATGAAAAAGCTGGCATTGACGTTACTGACGGGCGTATTGGCTTTGAATTTGGCAGCATGCGGAAGTACAAGCGGGAACCAAACGGATAACGGAGGCAAAACGAACCAGGGAGCTTCGGGATCCAGAACTTACTTTATGAATCCAAAGTCCATCGGCCCTGCTTATTGGGCGGCGGCTGAGAAGGGCGCGAAGAAAGCGGAAGCCGATTTGAAGGTAAAAGTTCTGTTCAATGCGCCGACAGAGGCGGATTCCTCCAAGCAAATTAATATGATCCAGGATATGCTGACCCGCAAAGTAAGCGGCATCGGTGTATCACCCAATGATGCGAAAGCGGTAGGCCCTGTGTTCAAAAAGGCGGCAGGTCAAGGTGTCAATATTGTGACCTGGGACAGTGACGCGCCGGACACAGACCGCCAATATTATGTTGCTCCGGCTACAGACCAAGAAATCGGGGAGCTTCTGGCCAAAACGATTGGGGAGGAAATCGGCGGTAAAGGAAAAGTAGCGTTCATGGTAGCTGGTCTTGGCTCACAAAACCAGATTGCCAAATCCAATGCGGCTAAAGCTTATTTTACAGCCAACTATCCGGATATTGAGGTCGTAACGACTGTCGCGAGCGACGATGATCAACAGAAGGCGTATGCCAATGCGCAAAACCTGCTTCAAACCTATCCAGATCTGAGGGGCATTATCGGATTTGCTGGTGGCGAACCTCCCGCAGCCGCGGAAGTAGTAGAGCAAGCTGTAAAGGCAGGCACGTTGGAGAAAAACCAAGTGGCCATAACAGGCATTGCCGTGCCGAGCCTCGTGAAAAACTACATCAAGAACGGCACGATCAAAACAGATATTATTTGGGATCCGGGCAAGCTGGCTTACGTAACCGTCTATATCATGGACCAACTGGCCCAAGGCAAGGAGATTAAGGATGGTATGGAGATTCCGACGATAGGGACTGTGAAGGTAGATGGACAAAGTGTCTTTATTGGCACGCTTGAAGTCACGAACGATAATGTGGACAGCTTTGATTTCTAATAAAACCCCTGTTAGGAGGCGGCCTTAATGGAGTATAAGGTGAAGATAGAAGACTTGACGGAGGAGGCTTTCGCGCCCTATGGCAAAGTAGTGGATGTGCCGGCGATTGATCCCTCCAAATCCGGCGACGGATGGGATTGCTGGAGCTATGTGCAAATGCTGGACGTATGGGAGCCAATCGGATTTGGCCTTGTGATCACCAAGCGACGCGAATTTGTCGTCACGGCAATGGAGAGACATGTCAGTCGTGAAGAGCTGCTGCTTACCTTTGATCGTGAGATTGTGCAGCCTGTAGCATTATGCATGGACATTGACGATCCGGATGAAAGTCCTGATCCATCCACCGTCAAGTGCTTCCGAATCAAGCCGGGACAAGCTATCGTCATTCATCGGGGGGTCTGGCATAGCCCGGCCTACCCGGCTTCAGACGACGCCCGCTATTTGTTTGGCATTGAGAAGAAAAAGGATAAATTCGGCGATGAAATGATCAATCCGTGGGTTGATTTTGTTAACGGTAGCACCGTTCGATTCGAATACGCGAGCAGGCACCGCTCCTGATACATTAGCTTGCGGCAATATCGGATTCATGCTGTATCAGGAGAGTGCTGCCAAAAAGGAGAGAGAGAGATGAACCAAGAACAGAGAGTGATGGAATGGATCGAGAATCATCAAGATGAAATCATTCATTTTTTACAGCAGCTTATTCAAATTCCGAGCGTCAACCCCTGGTTCTTCGAGGAGCCGGGGCGATCCAAAGAGAAGGACCTGCAACAATTTCTTGCCGGCAAGCTGGGGGAATTAGGCGCGGACATCGAAATCTGGGAACCCGTCGCCGATGAACTGAAGCAATATGAAGGCATGGCGGGTTATTATCCGGGAAGAGATTTTACGGGCAGACCCAATCTGGCGGCTACGTTTGGCAAAGGAACGGAAGGCAAGTCCCTGCTCTTGTTTGGCCATATTGATGTTGTCATGGCAGGCTCAAAATGGACGGTCGATCCGTTCGAGGGCAAAGTGATCGAGGGGAAGATGTACGGACGCGGCACCGTTGATATGAAGGGCGGAGTCGCAGCCATGATTATGGCTGTGGAAGCGATTCTTCGCAGCGGATTTAAGCTTAAAGGGCCGGTTGTCGTCGGCACGGTCGTCGACGAGGAAGCGGGAGGCATGGGGGCGCTTGATTTCATCCATCATGGCTATCGAGCGGATGCTTGCATTTTGACCGAACCAACCTCGCTGACGATCGCCCCGCTTTGCCGGGGAATTTTATGGGGCAAAATCAAGATTCAAGGCCGCAGCGGGCATATTGAGATGCCGCAAGCAGAATGGCAGGACGGCGGCGCGGTTGATGCAATTAAGAAAGCGAGATATATTCTGGAGCATCTGGACCGCTTGAATGAGCAATGGGCTGTCAGCAAGACTCATCCCTACTTGGCGATTCCTTGTCAGGTGCATGTCGCGCAATTAAACGCTGGGGAATATCCGACCTCCTTCGCGAATGAGGCGGAGATCGTATTTAACGCGCAATACCTGCCTTCGGAGCGTGACGAGAAGCTTGTAGGCGGCAACGTAAAAAAAGAATTGACGGACTTCCTGCGCGAGGTATCGGAATCGGATCCTTGGCTGCGTGAGCATATGCCGGAAATCGAATGGCTGGTGGATGCCGATTGTGCGGAGACGGATGTGTCTCATCCCTTTGTTCAGACTTGTGTACAATCCTTGAAAGCCATTGGAGAGGAAGGGAAGATCGAAGGATTGGGCTTCCATACGGATATGGGCTGGCCGGTGAACGTCGGCATTCCGACCGTTAACTTTGGACCTGGCGACCCAAGCCTTGCCCATCATAGCGACGAATTTACACCTATCGATGAAGTGATTCAGGCGGTCAAGATGATTGCCAAAACGATTGTGGACTGGTGTGAAATCGAGGAATCGTAAAAATGAAATCAAGACAGCCCGTAGGTATAGGGCCTGGTGATATAAAAATACGGAGGTGCTTGAACTGATGAAAATCTTATTTGTTGGCGAATCCTGGGTAGTGCATATGATTCATACGAAAGGTTATGACAGCTTTACTTCGACCAAGTACGAGGAGGGAGCAACCTATCTGCTGTCCTGTCTGCGTCAGGAAGGAATCGACGTCACCTATATGCCTGCGCATGAAGTACAGGTTCGTTTTCCTCAATCGTTGGAAGAGCTCAAAGCCTATGATGCAATTGTGCTTAGCGACGTAGGGGCCAACACATTCCTGCTCCAAAATCCAACCTTCTATCAAATGCAAATCATTCCGGATGCTCTTGAGCTAATCAAGCAATATGTCGCTGAAGGAGGCGGCCTGCTGATGGTCGGCGGTTACCTGACCTTCATGGGAATCGAAGGAAAAGCCAATTACCGAAATACGATATTGGCCGATGTGCTGCCGGTTGTCATGATGGACAAGGATGATCGGGTAGAGAAGCCGAGCGGCTTCTCGCCCCTCGTATCGCAGCCGCATCCGCTCGTCAATGACTTGGGAGAATGGCCTAGGCTGCTAGGTTATAATAAGCTGTCGGCTAAGCCGGAGACAGAGGAACTGCTAAGCCATGAAGGGGATGCTATTCTGACGGTCGGAACCTACGGAGCGGGCAAGACCGCGGCATTTGCAAGCGATTGTTCGCCGCACTGGGGATCGTTGGAGTTTATGAACTGGGAGCACTATTCGGCCTTTTGGTCCAAGCTTATCAAGTATTTGAAATAATGAAGCATTAAATATTTTTATACGCCCTAACAGGCGCCTGCTGGCTCGATGCCAGCAGGCGCCTGTTATTATGCATATGCTTCATGATCAAGCAGGCAGTTGAGCATTTCGGAATAATACGTTCTATATTAACACCACTTTTCCCGTTCCGCTTCATGTGGAATCGCGTTATACTAAACAGGAGAAACCGTTCAGCTTTAGGGTGAATTCAATGGAGTTGGATTAATATAAGACCTGTTAGCGGAAGTTACGGGCTGGTGATTTTGAATACAAGGGGTGTGGTCCTGTGATGAAACCTCGAATAGAGTTTGGCTTTATGTTGTTGCTGCTCGCTGTTGTGAGTTTGTCTGTTGGATGTCAACCAACGGATGAGGGGGATGTGGCTGAGCATCCGGTACCTGAGCAATCGGTGATTTCTTCGAATGAGGATACCCCGGAGACAGAGCCCCCTTCCGGCTCAGCTTCAGGTGGAGGTGATGACACCGCGGGAAGCAGTGCCGTTGAAGTACAGGATGATACAGACGTAACGCCCGATCATCAGGCAGCTAAACTCGATGTGGATTTAGCGGATGTGACGGCGGTCCGGCTCATTAACCATAACTCGGGCTGGATTGGCGGAGAAGGCTGGATAGCTTTTAGTGATAACGGTGGTACGGAATGGGAGGTTCAAGCTCAGCCGAAAGGCACCGTACGCCAAATCTTTGCTTTGAATGGCAAGCAGGCCTGGACTGTGATGGAGAATAACGATCTGTACCGCACCACGGATGGCGGAGAGACGTGGATTCGGATTGGAAGCACGCCGAATGCCGGATTTCTCCATTTCATCTCGCCTGAAACAGGATTCAGCGGTCAAGCCAAAACCGAGGACGGAGGTAAAACCTGGAGCGACCAGGATATACCGGATACGACCGCCAGCAGCCCTGCCACGGGAGCTATCACCGATGGAGCAGCTGAAGCTCCCAAGAACGTTGCGCTGTGTCTGGACCATTGTATGTTGTTAATACAAGGACCCATAACTAATGCATAACAAAGAAGACCGGAAACCTCCGGTCTTCTTTGTGTGGTTCTGCCTCCATTCTCAGCGAGGAAGAGGCAGAACGATGAATATCATATCATTCATTAAGGGAGCTCTTTGAATATCATTCGGGAGCCTAGCCAAAGACCAGCCGCAACTCCGAATAAGCCGAAGAGGGCCACCAGGACGATCAAATTAAAGGAGTGCCAACCGAGCAGGAATCCAATACCGCTTCCCATGGTTGTTCCGGCCAGCAATCCTAGTGCAGCGCCAATTTGTTTATGACGTAACGTCATATGTCTGTCACCTCAATGTTGAATGTTGCGGTCCTGAATGTTACTTGTATTCCCAGATCGTCTCGAAATATGCCATAACAGAAAATAAGCCCGGCTTAGCCGGAGCGATCCGGCAAGCTGAGCATGGGTTGAAATATAAGTATGGTTATGATAGTACGGCAACTTCGATTATGAATTTTGCTTTAATGCGCAATCTGCGAATAGAACAGATTTAGGGATACGGAAGAACTGTTCCGCTTTTTCCTGGAATGCTGGGGATGGTACGGTGCCCTGGTGCAGCCATTTGCGGAATGTACCGGGGTGCACGCCGATCCAGCGGCTGACATCGCTAACCGACAAATCATGAACCATGCACAGACCTGTCAGAATCCGGTTGCTAACCGGTGAGCGTGTCAGGGTGCGTTTCATGAAGCGGGAAGGTGCCGGCTGACAGATTAAAGGAGACTTGTCCAGCAGTTCCTCTCTGAAGAGTATGTGGCGGGGATAACCCAAGTAGTCACAGGCCTTCTCCAGGTTGTTTTTTCCGGGAACGCGTCCCTCATATACCCAGGCGCTGACACTACGGGAGGATACTCCCAGTTCCTCGGCCAATTGCGACAATTTGATATCGTTGGCCATAAGTACGGCTAGTAGGACGCGGTTGCGAATTTGGCAGCGGGTCGGCCGGCGAAAGCGCTTGACTCGCACACCTTTCCCCAAATATTTACGATTGATCAGGGACCACGCCTCAATGGAGTGTTTTTCTTGCTGCAGTTGTGTAGGCATAATTCCTCCGATTTTTTTAACACAATACTACAATATTCGACACTCACTTTTCAATAGCCAAACATAAAACAATTGTTTCCATTTCGTTGTTACATGATTTATAAGTCAGATGTAATGGTCCGATAGACCTACTTGTTTATTTAATTATTATAATGTATCGTTCGCCTTTTGGTGTTTACACCTGGGGTTAATCGCGTTTAAAACCAGAGTATAAGAGGTAAAACACGAACAATTAACATGATTTAACTTGACTCATTCGTAAATCCGTTTTATATTAACTATGGTTGATAAAGAAAAAAGATGCTTATTCGTATATCCCTGAAGATAAGGTTCAGGGGTTTCTACAAGGGACCTTAAATTCCTGACTACGAATAGGATGCGCAAGCATACCTATTCGGAGCGGGATTTTTTTGTGCCCGAAGCGGTGTGCGCAAAGCGACAGTCAAACACACAGGGGGATATGATGAGTAAATATGATGTTATCGTTGTTGGTGCCGGTCCGGCTGGCATTTTCGCTTGTTATGAACTGACATTGAAGTCACCAGGAAGCAAGGTGCTGTTGGTTGACAAGGGACATGATATTTACCGGAGAAGCTGCCCGATCCTGGAGGAGAAGATTAAGCTCTGTCCACCGGCAGTAGGACGTAAGGAATTTGCCGGTTGTTTGCCGGCTTGTTCGATTACAGCCGGGTTTGGTGGGGCGGGGGCATACAGCGACGGCAAATTCAACATCACCACGGAGTTTGGCGGCTGGATGACCGATTATTTGCCTGGCTCCAAAGTCATGGAGCTCATCCAATATGTCGACGCCATCAATCTGGAGCATGGAGCGACACCTGCCATTACGGACCCGACAACCCATGCGATTCGGGATATTGAACAACGTGGATACGCAGCGGGCCTGAAGCTGCTTCGCGCTCAGGTAAGACATCTTGGAACTGAGCAGAATTTGGAGATTCTGAAGTCGATATATGAATATTTGAAGACAAGAATTGATATGGCTTTCCGGGCGGAAGTCGAGGACATTGTCACTGTCAAAGAAGACGGAACCCACCGTATTACCGGTATCACAATGAAAGGCGGGGAGGTCCATGAGGCGAACTTAGTGATGGTTGCCCCTGGGCGTGACGGCTCTGCCTGGTTGACCGGTATATTAAAGAAACGCAGATTGAAAATGCATAATAACCAAGTGGACGTGGGCGTTCGGGTGGAAACCTCGGATGTGGTCATGCGCGAGATCAATGAACATTTGTATGAAGGCAAATTCATCTTTAACACCTCGGTTGGAACCCGGGTGCGTACGTTCTGCAGCAATCCTTCCGGTCATGTTGTGGTTGAGAACCATAGTGGAGTTATGGCAGCCAATGGCCATTCCTACAAAGATCCGGCTTTGGGATCAGCCAATACAAACTTTGCGCTGCTCGTATCCCATAAGTTTACGGAGCCGTTTGACAAGCCTAACGAATATGCGCGTGAAATATGCAAGCGGGCTAACGATCTATCCAGCGGCGGGGTCATTGTACAGAAATACGGTGACGTGCTCCGCGGCCGGAGATCCACCGAAGGCCGAATTCGTGAAGGATTTCTGGAGCCAACGCTGAAGGAAGCCGTTCCTGGAGATCTTGGCTTGGTGCTGCCGTACAACACTATGAAAAGTCTGATCGAGATGGTCGAAGCGCTTGATAAAGTCACGCCGGGGATCGCGTCGGAGCACACGCTGTTCTACGGGGTGGAGGCCAAGTTCTACTCCGCAAGACCGAAGTTGTCGGAGTCCTTCGAGACGGAAATCAAGGGTCTTTATTGTGGCGGGGATGGTGCCGGAATTACCAGGGGACTCGCTCAGGCAGGAGCCGCCGGCGTCTGGATTGCCCAGAACATGCTGAACCAGTTAAGTTCGTGATTTTAGTGGTTGTTCCCTTAAATAGAATGTCGATTTCAGGAGCGCGTTCTGGCGTAAGTCAGACGGTGCTCCTATTTGGCAGATCTGGCGCAGCTGATATGTCCGATATGTTAGTGGGAGCGATTTCTTTTTCTGGACGAACGGGGTATGATAGATACGAAAGATTTACATACATGCTAGAGATGGAGGAACGGACGATGATTAAACATATTGTTTTTTTCAAATTGAAGGATTCATCCGCCGAGAATATTGAGAAGACGGTGCAGGTGCTGCGTGATATGGATGGCAAGATTCCGATGCTAAGATCCCTTGAGGCGGGTGCCGATGTTATTCGCTCCGAGCGCTCTTATGATTTGGCTTTGATCGTTGAAGTGGACAATCTTGAAGATTTACAAGCATATGCTGTTCATCCTGTTCACCAGGAAGTGATCCAATACATCAATACGGTGAAAGATCATACGCTTAGCGTTGATTTTGAAGTGTAGGCAATGATATAGACTTTATAACAACAGGCTGGAGGAGATTTGCGGTGTATTATGTGAATCAAGAACAAATTGAACGGCGTCTGAGCGCGATTCCTGAAATTGCGGAAGGGTTGCGTGCCACGGCACAATCATGGGACGGAGGCCTGGTGCTGGGCTTGGTTCAGGAGCGTGCGCTTCATCTGGCGATCGAAGTCGTAACGGATGTCGGCAGCTACTTGATTGACGGATTTATTATGCGGGATGCCAGCAGTTATGAAGATATCATGGATATTAATCATGAAGAAAAGGTGTTCCCCGAAGAGGTTCATAAGGTGCTGCTGGAGCTGGTGCGATTGCGTAAACCGCTCGTGCAGGACTACTATGATTGGGACAGGCATGCGCTTCATTCTTTAACCCCGATTCTGCCTGATGTGCTGGAGCAGTTTGCGGGAAATGTCCGTGAGTATTTAAAGAACGAGATGTACTGAGGCTTGTATAGTTTTAAAAAAAGAGATATCCATGACGCGCCATGGGCTCTTCCATACGATTCATCCATAACAGACCTTCAGGGAATCCCTGAACGGTCTGTTTTTTTGTTGACTTTATCTCAAGCGGCTAGGATGTTCCGAAGTTGTGGGGATACTCATGGTTTTTCTCTGCTGGAATAAAAAAATCGCCGATGTTGTGTCATGACAAGCCCATGCTGCTTATAATGCATCAAGCGACTAGGCATTCGCCCGGTCGGACGAAAGGAGGAGTTCCCGATGACAGAATGGAGTGCACTGGCCGCTGCTATCGGCATCGTTCTGATCGCGGTTGCGGCGGTGATCATGATACTGTCGGTTAAAAAGCTGATCGGGCGGGCCGAGACCATGCTGGGCCGGCTTGAGGAAGACAGTACCCGATTGAGTCAGGAAGCCTCGCAGGTGCTGGAGCAGGCATCCGTCTCGTTAGATATGATTCAGCGTCAGTTGGCGGCCGGCGAAGCTATTGCCGCCTCCATGTCCGATGCTGCGTCAGCGGTAGCCAAGACGGCCGATGCGGTTCATGCTGTAGGGAAAAAAGCTTCCATAACCGCCATTGAGCATCTGGAACGTGCTCGCCTCGATAATGAACGGCAGATCGGGGAGATGTTCCGGTGGGTTGATGCCGGAATGACGCTTTGGCATTCATGGAACAAATACACCTCCAAGTCCGACGAAGGGCAAGCCAAATAGAAGGAGAGATGGAATATGAAAGAGAAGAGCAAAGGCCTCCTCTGGGGAGTATTGATCGGCAGTGTTGCAGGTTCTGTTACCGCACTTCTTCTGGCTCCAAAATCCGGCAAAGAGCTTCGGAATGACATTGCCGACGGCGCCCGCGGCATCGGCACCAAGGTGCAGGAGGCAGCGGAGAAGGTAGGAGAGCAGGGCGTTAACCTGATCGGCATCATGACGGATCGGGCTGAGAACGTGATCTCCGATATTCAGTCCTGGCGCAACCGGCAAGAAAGCTGGCTGGCGGAAGAGGAAATTGCGCAGGTCTCCTCGTTTGACGAGGATTTTGAAGAAGAGGCTTATGTGTCCACTGCTGCCGAAGTGAAGGTAAACGATTAATCTAGGATCAGATGACCGCTTCAGCACTCATTTACGAGGATAAGGATCACATCAAAATACATGAAGGCCGGGGCGGCACAGAGCCCCGGCTTTGTTGTGTATAAACGATTCGAAATAAAGCCCCGATTACTGCCCTTTGCTCCTGTAATGGAAATTCGGCGAACGAATGTCGTTATGATAAGAGGTGTGGAAAATATGGGTTGTAGCCGGCGAGACCGGAGGAATCAACCAACTCCAATCCCCTGTGAGCTCCCGCCCGGCTTGCTGTTCGCGCTGTTCAAACAAACCGAATTGGGCTGCTGCCGAATGATGGTCAACAATGCTGACACCCGCTTTT
This sequence comes from Paenibacillus sp. ISL-20, assembly GCF_018613005.1. Taxonomy (NCBI): domain Bacteria; kingdom Bacillati; phylum Bacillota; class Bacilli; order Caryophanales; family Paenibacillaceae; genus Paenibacillus; species Paenibacillus sp. ISL-20. The sequence continues at coordinate 113,409 of NZ_JAGGRD010000023.1, read as the reverse complement.
TTGTAGGAATAAAGCACGGCAGCATTGAGTTCAACCAATGCGCGATCCCTCCATAAGGTAGTTTCGCTGGAAGTATCCTGCCCCATCAGCTTGGCAATAAGCGGAAGCTTGTTGTAGCGACCTTCATCTGCAAGGTTACGGGCTCCGATTTCGGTTCCCATATACCAGCCGTTGAACGGTGCGGCCGTATACATAATGCCGCCGATTTCAAGCAGCATGTCCGAGATGAGAGGCACCCCGTACCATTTTATCCCTTCCGCTTTAAGTGCAGGAAGTTCGGGATGCTCCAAAGGGACCTCCAGCACGTAGGATTTCGGTATCGCAAGCCACTCCGGCGGCTCATTCCCCTGCTGCACAACCAGCGGCAGCACATCATAGTCGGTCAAGTCTCCCTGCCACCCCAGCTCCATACATTCCTTCGTGAAGGATAGAGAAGCCGGGTCGCCAATCGTCCCGTTCGCTGTTTCGTAACCGGCATACCGAATCAACTGGTGGTTTTTGATAATAAGCGGGGCCTCCCCTGGACGTGCAGCCCTGAAAATCGTAATCGTAGGCATGATTTTTCCGCCATTGGTGGCACCCTCGATATGGTGGAGGAGTGCTGAGAAAATGTCAGAGGTCTCCGTTAAGTGTCTGGCATCGAATACCTTGAGGCGATCCCAAAACAGTCTGCCGATACAGCGGTTGCTGTTTCGCCAAGCCATTTTGGCTCCATGCGTCAGTTCTTCAAGCGTATGCTCATATGTACCTGTCAGCTCGATCTGTGAGCGGATGTTCATGAGCCGGTCCTCGATTTCTTCCGGGGTGCGGTTTAATTCAGCATAACAAAGCTCGATAAACGGCTTCGCAGCCTCCATAAGGTCAGTATGATGTATGTTGTCTTTCACGTAGAATTCTCCTTTACTATACGCGTGCTTACTATAGTATAAACTACCTACGGTCAGCGACCGGCGCAAGAGTCCTACAATTATCTGAACAATTAACCAACGGTCTTTTGGGAGCGGCGCCCTTGTTGAAGATAGGGGGGAATTGGGGTAAGATTTAAGGTACATTTCGATCCGAAATGACATATGGTATCACTGTAAACCATGAATTTGACAAGAAGGAAGCGGTGGGTTCGTGCAGCAAGCAATCGCAATACTAGACTCGGGTGTCGGCGGGCTGACTGTCGCTAAAGAAGTGATGAGACAGCTCCCGAGAGAGAAAATTATTTACTTTGGAGATACAGCCCGCGCACCCTACGGACCCCGTACGCCGGAAGAAGTCCGTTTATTTACGGAGCAAATTGTAGATTATTTAATTCAGTATGATCCTAAAATGATTGTGATCGCCTGTAATACGGCTACGGCGGCGGCGCTTGATTATATTTCGTCCAAAGTGCCTGTACCGGTCATCGGTGTCATTCACCCAGGGGCGCGTGCCGCCATAAGCGCAACAAAGACCGGTAACGTCGGCGTGATTGGTACTGTCGGAACCATTGGCAGCGGAGCATATACAGCGGCTCTGAAACAGCTCTCGCCTTACGTCGAGGTGCAAAGTCAAGCCTGTCCCGAACTGGTACCGCTCGTCGAACATGGGTTGTTCCGATCCAAGGATGCCTTGCAGGTGGTGCAAGAATCCTTGAGAGGCATCAAGGATACCTCCATTGATTGCCTGATCCTGGGTTGTACTCACTATCCGTTCCTGATGAATACGATCCAGACGGTTATGGGGCCGTCCGTGAAACTGATCAGCTCCGCCGATGAGACGGCTCGCGAGGTCAGCACGATTCTGTACGATAAAGGCCAGCTCGCGAGCAGCATGGAGAGCCCGGTGCATCAATTTTTCTGTACAGGAGATCCGGTCATTTTTCAGAGCATTGCGACCGAATGGCTCGGAGAGCACATCAAGCGGACACCTGTTGTCTGGCAAATTACGAAGCTATAATTCACGTTCATACCTTAGAGCTTATCTGGAATGAATAAGAGCAAGCAAGCGCAGGCAGGACAAGGGATAACACCTTGCCTGCCTTTATTATTTCTCGTGCCAGGGTTCGAAAAGGATGGGGATATCGGGGCCTTTTTCAATCTTTTGCATCATACATGTTGGACAACCGGCTGCTCATATACATGGAATGGACGCTAATTGAAGCGGCTTTGCCGCGGAAAGGAATCCATTATGCAGCAATATGTCGTACAGAAAGGCGACACGCTAAGACGCGTGGCTGCCAGATATAGTCTGGCGTATGAACAGCTGATTACGGCGAATCCATGGGCGGCGCAGCAGCCGTATCTCCAGCAGGGGCAAATGCTCTATCTTCCTGCATCGTTGCGCCGAAGGTATGTCATTCAGGAACATGATACCTTTGATAGTATCGCCAGTACGTTCCGGTTTCGGAAGGAAGCCTTGGAAGAACTGAATCCCGGGTTATCGGCTCATCATCTGCCACAGGGAAAAACGATCGTTCTGCCGGGTACCACGCATAGGCGCATGATACGATTAACCGGCGAATACGGGCCGGGGGATCTGGAACGTGATATACAAGAGATGCAGCATCGCTACCCTGTCATCGAGTGGAGTGTCATCGGCCGAAGTGTGCTCGGCAAACCGCTATATGCGGCCAAGATCGGTAAAGGCCCTAAGAACCTTCACATCAATGCAGCACTGCATGCCAATGAATGGATCACAACCCCTTGTCTGATGCGATTCATGGAGGAATACGGCAGGGCATTATCGCAAGAGTCACCGGTTTATTTTCAGGAGCCGAATGCGTGGTACCGGAACTATACGTTATGGATCGTGCCGATGGCAAACCCGGATGGGGTAGAGCTTGTACAGGAAGGCGTTACTCCTTCTCATCCATATTATGAACGTCTGCTTGAGTGGAATGGCGGACGCGAGGATTTCCGGCGCTGGAAGGCGAATATGAACGGCGTGGATTTGGGTGACCAGTTCCCTGCGCATTGGCATGAGGAAGTCGCGCGAAGGGGGAAAATCCGTCCATCGCCTCAGGATTATGCGGGGACCAAGCCGCTGTGCGAGCCGGAAGCCGAAGCCGTCTATCAGCATACGTTATCGATATCTCCGGAACGGGCCATTTCCCTGCACAGCCAAGGCAGGGAAATCTATTGGAATTATAGGGACTACGAACCTCCGGAGAGTGAGGACATGGCCCGAAGATTAGGTCAGGCCGGCGGTTACAGGCCGGTGAAGCTGCAGGGCAGCGATGCAGGATACAAGGATTGGTTCATTCAGCATTACCGGAGGCCGGGCTTTACCGTGGAGATTGGTTATGGGATGAATCCGCTGCCGCTTGAGGATTTCGAGGATCTGTGCGTCGAGGTGGGTTCTATTCTAGCTGCGTTTATGTCTTTGGAATAGGCTCGTTTGAAACGAATAGGTCTAATCAACGTATAAAATATAGAAGAATACGGCCGCTGCTTTAATGGATCACAAGGCAGTGGCCTCTTTTCGCGCTTTTATTGAAGCAGCCACCGGAATACCGTGTTTCCGGGATTTCTTAGAGATTTGCTAATTGGGTAATGATATAGACATGCTGCCTGGAATGGAGGGAACAATATGAAGTGGAGAAGATTATGGTCGCTTCGGCGCTGGTCGCATGTATTCCAGCGGATATTCGGGTATTTAGCCTCTTCCCGGGTTGCACTCGGGGACAAGCTGTTATTTCTGGTCCCCGTTGTGCTGTACTGGGTGCTGCCGGACTTTATGCCTTTGCTGCCGATCGATGACATCGGAGTCACGATGCTGCTGATGAACTGGTTCGTATCTCGGGTTGAACGGAAATATCCAGGTCTGATCGGTGAGGACCAGGGCCCCGCCAAGCGCGTACGGTAAATGAGCTTCGGGCTGTAACAATACGGACAGGACCCTTGCGAAAAAGTCGGCAGGGGTCTACAATAACATATTGAATGAAACATCCGTGAGGAGATGAATATACGTGAAATGTAAAATTACCCGTAATGCCGCCAAGGTGTTAAAGCGAGAGCTGGACAAGGAAGAGAACAAGGATAAGAAACTTCGCGTGCTGGTTACCCATGCGCATGGCGATCATGCCCACTACGGCCTGGATCTGGACACGCCTAAGGAAAATGATGTCATCGTATCCACAGATAAAGAGATCGACGTCATTTTAGAGGCAGGACAACCTTTCCTGGACGGCGTCAAGATCGACTATCTTTATTTTCCTGAGGAAGGCTTTGTGATTACGAATCCGTCCCAGGGCAATCACGGCGACCACTAGGTTACTTCAGAATAAAGAAGGTAATGTACAATGGCTAATGATATTCGCGTCTGCGAGAAGTGCAGACATACGAAGTTAAAGACAATGATCCCGAAAATTAAGAAAATGGTACCGGATGCCGACATTAAGATCGGCTGTAAATCCTATTGCGGTCCTTGCGGCAAACGCGCATTTATGTATATCAATGGCCGTTATGTCAGTGCGCCTACAGAGGATGAAGTGCTGGCAAAGGCGCTGCCTTTTGTGAAATAACAAACAAACAGGCTGTTTAACACATCTGCATTGAAGTTAAAGTGGAATTCCCATTCTACGGGTATAGTTCCTGGCTCAGCCATCCATGCTAAGAGGGCAACGGGAACAACAACTTTAGAAGGGAGCATCCGTCATGAACAGTCACGATTCCAGTCTACACTCCAACAGTCCCAGCAACAGCGCGCTAGATTCCGTGGAGAAGCTGCACCGTGCCGTATCCTCGGCAATGTCCCATCCGACGGAACAGCTGATTCAGCAAGCGGAGAATTCGTTATCCCATACGGAGCAAGCGGTTTCTCAGGTAATTGAGCAGGGAAATCGAAACGCGGTGGAATTGGCGGAAGAGTTGTTAGGCGATGAGAAGGAACGTCTGTCCAAGCTTCGTTCAGCTAAAAAGTAGTTTATGATCCTGTGCAGTCCGTTCCTAGCTTTCGAGCTAATGAACGGGCTTTTTTACATATTGATATACGTATTTGAATTATATACTTGATTCCGATATATATTTTTGTTAAATTGTTGTCATGGATAGAACAAGTTTAATTAAAGGGCATTTGGAAATGTGCGTATTGGCCATTCTGAGTCATGGCAAGAGTTATGGTTACGAGATCATGAAGGAGTTGGAGAAACACCGACTGAAATTGAAGGGAGTAGGAAGCATATATCCAATCCTTTCCAAGCTGAAAGATCAGGGATGGGTGACGGATACGAGAGAGCTTAGCGAGAGCGGTAAAGCCAGAGTGTATTATGAAATAACGCCTAGTGGAGATCTGTTTCTGGACAAGAAGATTCAGGAGTGGCAGGAGCTGCAGCAGGATATTCGGTCATTGCTTTCATCGAATGTGCAGCGTTTTGAAGATGGCGTGGAACAGGAGAGCCAGAGATCATGATATTATCCTATGAAGAAGAACAATTTATCGTGGCCGTTCGCCGCGAGTTGAAACGGTACGAAATGACGTCAAGCCAGGTGGAGGCCGTTGTCGAACAGATCCAGGAGCATCTGGAGGCAAGCCGGGAGCACGGGGAGAATGGTCTTGAAGATCTGGGCTCTCCCAATATGTATGTCAGGGATTATGCAGAGGTGCAAGGTTTGGTTAGAGTACAAGACGCCAGGGATCTCGAGTCTGTTCCTGAAGAACCGGAACCGCGTAGCGGGCGGCTTAGTGTATGGGGCTTTATGAAATATCCACTGGTCTTTGCGGCCGTTTATATCCTATGTCAGCTGTTGTTTTCCTTCTCATTAACGACGGCATGGGTGAAGGGGTTTGAGATAACCGGCTTCAATCTGTTGTACCGGATATCCGATCAGATGTGGTGGAATATGATGTTGATCGTATCCAGCCTTTCGATATCGGTGCTCGTTACGATTCTGGTCTACGTCTTCGGTAAAAGAAAACATAGACGTGCCCTCCGTTTTACAGAAGGAGGAAGCGTGTTATGAGAAAGAAGTGGACGTATGTCGTTGTAACCGTTCTGGCATTTCTACTTCCGACATGGGGGAACGTTGTAGAAGCGGATGAAGGCATGACCGATAAGGTTGACCTCTACATGAAAGCGATGATGGAGGAATATCAAATTCCGGGCCTTTCCGTTGCCATCGTACAGGATGGGGACACGCTGTATACAAACAGTTATGGCGTTACAGCAGAAGGCAGCACGGTCAGCTCCAATACTCCATTTTTCCTCGGATCCATCTCCAAATCCATGACAGCGTTAGGGATTGTCCAGCTTGTGGAGTCGGGCCAGGTCGACTTGGATGAGTCCATTGGGACCTATCTGCCATGGTTTGCGGCCGAAGCGTCTTTCGAGGCGTCGTCAATAACGATAAGGCAATTGCTCGCTCAGACGAGCGGATATAGTACATATACGGGCATGGAGTATTCCGATGTGGGTGCGAAGGATGCTTCTGCCCTGAAAGAGAATGTGCGTGATCTCTCCCACGCGAAGCTTACTAGAGCGCCAGGGGAACAACATCAATACAGTAACGCCAATTATATGATCCTGGGTGCAGTTCTGGAGGAGGTGTCGGGTCAATCCTATGCCGATTATATGGAGCAGCATGTGTTTGGTCCGCTGGGCATGAGTATGGCTGCAGCCGATGAGGAGCGGGCGGTTCGATCCGGATTTGAACAAGGGTATCAATCCTGGTTCGGCTATCCGCGAGTGAGCAGCGTTCCCTATGACAATAGCGGTGCTTCTTATGGTTATATCACGGCGAGTATCGACGATATGGCTCTCCAATTTTTGCTCCAAGATAACGACATGTTGCTTCGTCGAGAACATAAGGAGCTGCTCCTGTCGCCTTTAGTTCAGCATCGACCGGATCGCGCCTATGGTTTTGGCTGGAGAATAAGCGAGACGGACCAAGGCGAGACTCTGGTATGGCATTCCGGATCAACGCCGGAGGCACGGGCGGAAATCTTCTTCATCCCTGATCGGGGCTTAGGGGCCGTTATTTTAACCAACAAGAATCACATTTTGGAGGAAGCCAGATTGTCTCAGGTCTCCAAGGATTTGAGGGGGATACTAGACGGACAAGACCCGAAACCTCCTTCCGCTGGAGTCCATCCGATGATTTGGGGATTGGCGGGAACTTTGTTCATCCTGCTCGCTATTCTGATATGGTTGCTGCTAAGAATGAAGAAACGCAACTTGAAGTTATATCTCACGCTTCCGCTGAGTTTGGTTCTATTTGCGATGTCAGCTGGTATCATTCCGCTCTTCACGCGTCTGACAAGCTCCCCTTGGAATTCCATACGACTCTTTGCACCTGACATTGCCTATATGACACTCGGGATTGTAGCTATCCTGGCATGGATGGGGCTTGTGCTGATGTACGGAACGCTTGTCAATCGGAGAAAACATCTTGAGTCGGTTACCCGCCGGGCTTGATATAAGAAATGTTACCAGTAAAAAGATGTTCCCTTCATAAATGCAGCTAGGCGTGCCTCTTCGGACACGGCCTAGCTCCAAAAACCAACCAGGCTGTGGATATGATCAGCCTGGTTGGTTTGGTTTAAAGCAGCCCCATGTCAACAGCGATCAGAGGCTGAACAAAATTTGAAATTTACTAATGTTAGGCCCGGTTATCGGGCATTCGCTTCGCCCTGTGATTTAAATAACTTCAGCAGGTCATACGTGATCACTTGATCGGAAATACGCAGCTGCTCCTGTGTCTCATCATAACCTTCACGGCAGGCCTGAATATCAGTCGGCTGACGCGCCGCAAGATCGTAGCAGGTTCCCCCTTCAAGTCCGGCCGTTTCGGTTGGCAGGTAGAACACCTTCTCATCGGAGAATGCGCCACTGCGCAGCGGAATTAGACGCGGCTTGTCATCCAACAGATGGCTTCCGATCCAGTAATACGGTTCTTTTGGCACGCCGAGAAGATGAAGAATACTTGGTGTCACGTTCATCATGCCGGCGGCTTCCGGATATACTCCGGCTTGCTTTCCATCAGGCAGGCGGATGAGCAGGGGAACCTGATTCATGATTTGCTCCATGTCGAGTGCGTTCAGTTCTCGTCCCAGGAATTTCTCATAGTCCGCTTTTTCTTTGATCGAATTGTCGTGATCCCCATAGATGATTAATATGGTGTTATCCCACAGTCCTTGCTGTTTCATCTGCTCGACGAACTGGCCGAATGCTTCGTCAACATAGTGGATCGACTGCAAATAGCTCCCGAATATCGAGCCTTCAAAAGCCCCTGTATCCAGCTTCACACCATCCTTCGGGACATAATACGGATGATGGCTCGTTAACGTAATCAGGAAGGAATAGAAGGGCTGCTTGATGCCTTTCATCGCATCCAGCGATTGCGCGAAGAACGCTTTGTCGCTCAATGACCACCCCTGCACATCGTTCATTTCAAAATCCTTCTTGCTGTAAAACCGGTCGTAATTCATTTCTCGGTACATCGTGGTACGGTTCCAAAAGCTGCTGTCATAGGCATGGAACACGTTTGCGCCATAGCCCTGTTCTTTCAGAATCTCCGGAAGGGTATCATACTCGCGATCAGCATATCGCGTAAATACGGAACCTGTGGGCAGCGGAAGCAGGGAGCTGTGCGTGACAAAGTCCGCGTCGGACGTTCGCCCTTGACCGGTTTGATGATAGAAATTGCTGAAATACATACTGTCCTTCATCAATCGGTTGAAGTTAGGGGTGATTTCCTGCCCCCCGATTGACTGGCCGATGACAAAATTCATGAAGGCCTCCGTCTGGATCATGATGACATTGCTGCCTTTATACTTGCCGAACAAGGCGTCCGTATCGGACGGCTCTATACGTTTGGCATCAAACCATGCCTTGATCTGATTGATTTCCTCTTCCGGCAGCTTGGGCTGCCCCACGAGATGATCTCGTCCATAACGGTAGATATCATAACCGTGAAAGCCGATCAGTCCCGTCACATTATATAGCGTAATATTCCACCAATTGCCTTCAAAGAGGCCAACTGCCCATGTATTGGATGCTTTCTTGATCGGAATGAAAGTCATGACCATGCCCAGGATGAACACAAGTGTGCCTGTTACCAAACGGCGAATGATCCGGTTCCGCCGATGCTGGCGGTACTCACCCGGGAGTGTGTAGGTTCCAAAGGTGGATCTCCGTTTGCGGAACACCATCACGGCGGTAAATGGGACGATCATAAGCCAATCTATAAAAAAGAACAGATCGGACGCATGAACCAGGGAACGAATGCTATCCCCGAGGGAACCGACTTGTCCGGCCTGCATAAGCACCGGCACTGTAATGAAATCATCGAAGTAGCGATAATAGATCAAATCGGCGTACAGAATCCCCGTCCATAAGAGATTTAATAAAGTTAAGGCCGCAAGCCGGCCTCTTGCCGGAAGCCACAAGGTCCAGAAGGAGATCAGCAGGAGCGAGCCAACAGCGATCACATAGTCTGCCTGATCCAGCTTCATGTTGGTAATATGGAGATGATGATCAAGCATGATTAGCTTGTACATCATGAAGATAAGGAATAATAAATATGCGGTGTATCGGTAGTGCAGCCCTTTGGAGACCCGGCTTCGGATATCGCTCCATGATGGGGATGAGAGCACGTGGGTATCCTCCTTTTTTCAAAAACATCCTTTTATTATAGCTTGGCCTGGATGACCGAGCAAAAAAGCCGCCCTTGGGCGGCGATTGCAGGAAGCGTCATTTCGTTATTCCGCCGATTTGTTACGCGGCGGCAAGGGGCCCAGGTATTGATAATATTGGCATTCGATCCGGCCATTGAACAGCTTGCGGCGCTTGTCCGCCTTGCGGCCGAAGTAATGCTCGAATTGCTTGGTCGGGCTAAGTGCGAAGAAGGACCAGGTCGGGAGTGAATGCGTTACGGATCCGAGCTGGCGGATGAGGCGTTCAACCTCCTCTTTCTCGCTTAACCGCTCGCCATAGGGTGGATTGGTGATAATACAACCATATTCACCTTCAGGTATGGCTTTGGCTGCAGGGAGGACTCTAAAGTCGATTTCGCCGGCAAGTCCCGCACTTTTGGCGGCAGCTTTGGCTACTTCGATCGCTTTCGGGTCGATATCGCTTCCGGCGATATGCAGCGGAATATCGTCCTTCACAGCGTCAAAAGCTTCCTCGCGTGCATCTTCCCAGAGGTTGTCTCCGATGATATCCCAATGCTCGGACGGGAACGAGCGGCGCAGGCCGGGCGCAATATTCCAGGCCATCATCGCGGCTTCGATCAGAATGGTGCCTGAGCCGCAGCACGGGTCATACAGCGGACGATGTGGGCCCCAGCGGCTTAATTGCAGCAGGGCGGAAGCCATGGTTTCCTTCAGCGGAGCTTCCGTAACCAGCTTGCGGTAGCCACGTTTATGCAGGGCTGGTCCTGTAGTATCAAGGGTCAGTATGGCTCGATCCTTCAAGAGAGAAACCTCGACTACATAACGAGGGCCGTCCTCGGGAAACCATTCCGTACGGTGCGAGAGCTTCAGCTTCTCCACGATTGCTTTTTTCACGATGCCCTGACAGGCGGGAACGCTGCTAAGCTGCGATTTATGGGAACGCCCTTCCACAGGAAATTCGCCATCCGCCGGAATCCACTCTTCCCATGGAAGAGCTTTGGTTCCTTCAAAGAGTTCGTCGAAGGTAAAGGCTTTAAACTCACCCATCTTGACGAGAATACGGTCCGACGTCCGGAGCCACAGATTGCAGCGGCAAATATCAATCAGGTCACCTGAAAAGGTAACTCTACCATTCTCTACTTCCATGTCGGTGTACCCGAGCTCTTTCAACTCGCGGGCAACGACGGCTTCCAGCCCCATCGGGGCCGTCGCGATCAATTGTAATCGAGGCATTAACGATGTCAACTCCATTTAACATGTGTACGGCGATAGTCGCCGCCGGTTCAATCTATATAGTATAGGCGATTGCATTGACTAAGACAATTATCATATGATAGTTCTCGTTAGGTTTAACGGGAAACAACGCATCTTATTAAGACAAAGGAGGCGGCTTCATTGCTTACGACCCCTGATGATTATGTTAACCAATTATACCCTGAAGATGAAGAGCTTCAGTTCGTGATAGAGGCCATCCGCGAGCATGGGATGCCGGAGGTTTCGGTGGCACCGGCATATGGCCGACTGCTGACCATGCTGGTACAGACAGCCGGCGCTAGGAATATTCTCGAAATCGGCGCCCTTGGCGGTTATAGCGGCATCTGTCTGTGCCGAGGGCTTCCTGCGGACGGCAAACTCACCTCACTCGAGCTGAAGGGAGAATACGCGCAACTTGCAGGCAGGCATCTGGAGAAGGCCGGATTCAAGGATCAGGTGGAGTACCGCATCGGTCCGGCGGCGGATAGTCTGGAAGCTTTGAAGCAGGAAGGACGGACATTCGATTTTTTCTTTATTGATGCGGATAAGGAGAACTATCCTCTATACTTGGAATCTGCCTTGGAGCTTGCGAATCCGGGTGCGCTTATAGCTGGGGATAACTGCTTTTTGCGCGGCAGAACACTGAACTCGGAGAAGAACGGTCCTTCGGTTCAAGCGGTACGCCGGTTTAATGAAATCATCGCGACGGACAAGAGGCTGGTCAGCACGCTGCTGCCCGCTTATGACGGGCTGATCCTTGCACGCGTTAAAGGATGAAACAATCAATAGTAAGATGTGCTGGACGATAAGATAACCATTGGAAGGAGTGCGGCGGGTCATTTTGTAGCTAGCCACCTGGTATAATCCGGCGCATGGCGCATGGATGTAGGTGATTTGACGGGTACATGAATATAATAAAGGGCTGTCCTCGGGTCGATGTAGACCACGGGACAGCCTTTGTTGTTTGGTTTGGGAGACTAGCTCCATCTTAGATGACAGACTCCGGGGGGATCAACGATATTTGGGCGAAGGCTTTTGCGAGAACAGCTTTCGTCTCACCCACATCATATTGATGATCAACAGGCAGCCGGAAATAATGAACAATCCTTCGATTCCGATGAAACCGGATAAAAATCCGCCGATTACCGCGCCCAGCATGTTGCCAAGCGCAAGCGAGCTTGTATTGAAACCGAAGGAGCGGCTTTCCATGCCGTCCGGCGTGTACGAGCGAATCAGCGCGTTGACACTCGGCAGCAGCCCGCCCATGAAGACGCCCATCATGAACCGTACAATAATCAACTGCCATACCGATTGAACGAAGGCTTGCGGGATCAGTGTAAGTCCCGTACCGATCAAGGCGTAGGTCAAGATTCGGTGCGCACCGACCTTGTCGCTGAGCTTGCCGAGAATCGGGGAGGCGATCATGTTCGACAGCCCCGTTACGGCTACAACGAACCCGGCCCATATCGCAATATCCTCCGCGGTTCCATGCAGCTTCTGAACGTACAGCGGGAGCAGCGCCATGGGACTGATCATGGCGAATTGCAGCAGGAACGTGACGGCGAATAATGCCGGCAGCTGCGGAATATGGCTCAACTCCTTGAGCCCGGCAATAACCGAAGGTTGAGGCGCCTTGGCTGCCTGCTCACGGTTGAAACTTTCCTTAACGAGGAACAAGGCAAGCATCGAAGCGGCAAAGATCAGTCCGCCAGTGATATAGAAAATCGGCCGGAATCCGACCCAGCTGGCCAAAAGTCCGCCGATCAACGGACCGAGAATCGTGCCAGCGACTTGTCCGGACTGCATGATGCCCATCGCAAATCCCATTCGATTCTTGGGCGTCGTGCCTGATACGAGTGATATCGCCGCAGGGTTAAATCCCGATATGGTACCGTTCAGCAGCCGCAGAACCAGCAGATGCCATGGATGGGTAGCAAAGCCCATGCAGGCAATGACCAGCGCCATGCCGAAGCCGGAGCGCAGCAGCATGATTTTGCGTCCATATTTATCTGCGACTTTTCCCCAGATCGGTTGAAAAATGAATGATGTCAGGAAGTTGGCTGCGAATATTAATCCTGCCCATAGTCCTATTTCCCGGTCTCCAACAACATTCAGGTCTTGCGCCAGATATAATGTCAGGAACGGGGTGATCATGGTCATCCCCGAGTTGACCAAAAACTGTCCGAACCAAAGCACAATGAGATTGATTTTCCAATTGGTCAATGTGCCCTTCACTTCCTTTCTAAGCTGTCGAGCCCGGAATAACCGGACGAATTGTGGGTCTACCCTAAAAATGCCGTTCTTTCAGTATAACATATTTAAAAAGTGCCAAAAGCTAACAATGTCATAAGATTGTCATGTGATTTTCATAGGTTGTCCATGTAAGACGGTTGTTACTTACTTTTAAAAAGGGCATAATGAAATTTAGGAAACTTTATACACATTGATGGGGGCCTAATCATGACCTATAACGATCAATTCATCCGCGCTTGCCGTAAGCAGGAAGTGAATCACGTTCCTGTATGGTATATGCGTCAAGCGGGACGCTACGACCCGGAGTATCGAAAGATTAAAGAAAAGTACTCCTTACTGGAAATATGCAGTCAACCGGAGCTGGCGGCAGAGGTAACCTTGATGCCCGTACGGAAGCTTGGTGTGGACGCGGCTATTTTATATTCCGATATTATGAATCCCGTCGCCTCGATCGGGGTAGACTTCGATATTGTGAAAAATATCGGCCCGGTGATTGATAATCCGATCCGATCTGCGGCGGATGTAGAGAAACTACGCCCTATCGACGTGGAAGGTGATCTCGGCCATGTCCTTGAGACGATTCGCATCCTGGACAAGGAGCTGGAAGTGCCGCTTATCACGTTTGCCGGTGCTCCCTTCACGATTGCCAGCTATCTGATCGAAGGCAGACCATCCAAAAATTATCTTCGCACGAAAGAGCTCATGTACAGTGAGCCGAAGGTATGGTTCTTGCTAATGGACAAACTTGGGGATATGGTGATCGCTTATTTGCGTGCCCACGTTGCTAACGGCGGGAAAGCGTTTCAATTGTTTGACAGCTGGGTGGGGGCATTGTCTCCACAGGATTTCCAAACGTTTGTCCTACCAACCATTAAGCGTATTTTTGCGGAGCTTCAGGACCTGAGTGTTCCGAAAATTTATTTTCCAGGCGTAAGCTCAGGTGAGCTGCTGCCTACGCTTACGGATCTTAGCACGGATGTCATCGGTCTCGACTGGCGAGTGTCCATTGCAGAAGGACGCCGCCGCTTAGAGCATAAGTATGCTGTTCAGGGCAATCTGGACCCGACCGTTCTGACCGGACCGATGCCGATCATCCAGCAGTATGCGAAGGAGATTATTGATCAGGGGATTCAGGAACCCGGCTTTGTGTTTAATCTAGGGCACGGTTTATTCCCGGAGGCTTCGCTAGAGAAACTGCGTGAGTTGACATCGTATATTCACGAATACTCCGCTCAGGTACTGCAGGCAGGTGCACAACGCTCTTAAATGTTGAATATTTTATTAGTCAGAGGTGAGATGGTATGAAGAACAAGATTGGCGTGTTGGTTATGTCCTACGGTACTCCGGAGAACATGGAAGGAATCGAGAGTTATTATACCCACATCCGTCGCGGGAACAAGCCGTCGGAGGAGCAGCTCAAGGAACTTACTGACCGCTATGAGGCGATTGTTGGGGGTGTCTTTCCACTCCGGGAGAATACGGACCGACAGGTACGCACGCTGGAGGATACATTAAATGCGGATCCTCGCGCGATCGATCTTGAGTTTGTATGCTATCAGGGACTGAAGCACGCAGCTCCGTACATTGAAGATGGTGTTGAGCAAATGGTGCGGGACGGCATTAAGGAAGCTGTCGGCATTGTGCTGGCTCCTCATTACTCCACGATGAGCATCGGATCCTACGTGAAGCGCGCTCAAGCCAAAGCGGATGAGTTGGGACTTGAGATCTCGTTTGTGGAGAGCTATCACATGCATCCGAAACTGATTGAGGCCTTTGCAGACCGGGTGTCAGCCAAGCTGAACCAGTTCGAGGAAGCAGGGGCTGACCGCGACAGCGTGAGAGTGCTGTTCAGTGCTCACAGCCTCCCGGAACGCATCTTGTCCATCGGAGATCCCTATCAGGAGCAACTGCTTGAGACATCCAAAGCCGTAGCCGAACAGGCCGGCGTCAAGAAGTGGCAGTTCACATGGCAAAGTGCTGGCCGGACGGCGGAGCCTTGGCTCGGTCCTGACATTCTGGATACGCTGCAAACGCTGAATAAAGAAGAGCAGGTCGAGGATGTGCTGGTTGCGCCGGTCGGTTTCGTCTCGGATCATCTTGAGGTCCTGTACGATCTGGATATTGAAGCCAAGAGCATTGCCAAGGAAATGGACATGCGGCTTGAACGCATCGACTCCTTGAACAGTGACCCGCTTTATATGGAAGCACTCAGCGATTCCGTGATCACCTTGATAGGTCTGTAAATCCGTTATTACCGGAAATTCGAATAGAATGCTTAGATATGGAACTCCCCGGTGACGGGGGGTTCTATTCTTTATAAGGAAGCTGGTATAATGGGGGAAGCGACTTATAACGCGAGCTCATAAGTGAATAAAGGAGTGGCCTATGCATCTGTCACGATCAGAGAAAAGCAAGGCCGAGAAGAAGGCCCGTAAGCAGCGAACCGGACAGGTTTGGATCATACTTAACTTATGTCTGATTTTTATGATCGCTGCTTTGCTTGTCTATCATTTTAAATTTAAGGAAGATCCTGTTCAGCAAACGGCTTATCCGCCTGATATGCCGGACTTTGGCATGGAAGGGGATCAGACGGATAGCCACGGCTCCGGACAACAAGCTGACGGGGAGGGGGCGAATTCGAAGCCTCCGAAGACGACGGAGACTGGCGAACCCCCAGGTTCCGATAGGACCGAGCCAGAAGGCAGCGCTACAGATGATCCTTCCGATTCCGCGATGGCAAAGCGGGTGGTTATGCATTTTGCAGGGGATACCTTGTTCTCGGGCAAGGTGGAGGCTGAGCTGAAGAAGCACGGATATGATTATCCCTACAAGCATCTGGGCACCGCATTCCTGGAGGACGATCTAACCGTGCTTAATCTGGAAACGCCGGTTACGACCGGTGGCGTTGGCGCGGCCAATAAAAAATTCGTATTCAAGTCCTCACCGGACGTATTGCCAGCTCTCCGAGATGCGGGAGTAGAGGCCGTTAATCTGGCTAACAATCACATCCTGGATCAAGGCCAAGAAGGACTTTTGGATACCTTGAAGCATTTGAAGGACCAGGATATCCGTTATGTGGGAGCGGGACGGAATGAGAAAGAAGCCTTCGCGGCCCAGTATTTCGAGCTTCAGGGCATGAAGGTTGCATTGCTTGGATTCAGCCGTGTGCTCCCGGAAACGACCTGGTACGCGCTGGAGAACAGGCCGGGGGTGGCCGGGGCGTATGACCATGTGCTGCCCAAGGCGGTTGAAGCGATCCAGACAGCGCGTTCCAAGGCCGATCTGGTGGTCGTGATTGCCCATTGGGGCGAGGAGCTTCATAAGACGCCGAATGTCCATCAGATCAATCTCTCACGCGCGTTCATTGACGGCGGGGCTGACCTGATTATCGGCGGGCACTCCCATGTGCTGCAGGGATTGGAACAGTACAAAGGCAAGTGGATTGCGTATAGTACCGGCAATTTTATATTTACTAAATCCTCGAATGAAGACACGTGGAAAACAGCCGTATTTCAGGCATCATGCAGCAACCAAGGAGACTGTGACATGAAGCTGACGCCTTACCGAACGGAGATCGGACAGGTCGTCCCACTTGAAGGCAAAGAAGCTGAATCCTTGCTGAAAGAGGTGGAGAAGCGATCCGTCGGCGGCGTCAAAATAGCGCTTGATGGTGAAGTTATAGCAGGCAAGGCTGTGGAATAATTCGTGAAACGTTACATCAAGGAGGTCCCACCATGAACAATTTATGTGTGGCTCACCGGGGGTTTTCCGGTAAAGCACCTGAAAATACGCGCGCAGCCATTCAGATGGCGATGGATGAGCCCTTCGTGCATTGGATGGAAATTGATGTGCAATTGACTCAGGACGGGGTCCCTGTAGTGATACATGACTTCAGCGTGGATCGTACGACGACCGGGAAGGGCAAGGTGAAGGATCTGACCTGGCAGCAAATCCGGAGGATGGACGCCGGGGAATGGAAGGGACGCCAATTCAGGGGAGAGCAAGTTCCATCGCTCAATGAAGTCCTGCAGCTTGTCAAAGGTCGATTGAAACTTAATATCGAACTCAAAACGAGCGGAGATATGTATCCCGGCCTTGAGAAGGCCGTTCTGGAACGGATTCATGCCCACCGGATGCTTCCGGATGTAGTGCTTACTTCCTTTGAGCCGAAAGCCTTGATGAAAGCGAAGGAATTGGAACCAGATGTGAGAACCGGACTTATTATTGATGCGCATCCTCGTAATTTGGTAGCACGCCTGAAGCAAATGAAATGCTCCTTTTTATCCATCGGCTACTCCCATCTGGATGCGGCCTTCGCGTCGGATTTGGTGAAGAATGGCATTACGCCGATGGCCTGGACGGTGGATGATGCGAAGAGCATGAGATCGCTGGCCAGAATGAATCCCTCCATCATGATCTGTACGAACCGCCCCGATACATGGGGGCAGATTTTTATCCATAAAATTGCACCTAAAGTTCCATTCTGGCGAAGAAAATGGAGGTTTTAATATATGTGTGCCTTAGTGAATAACGTTTATTGTGTAGGTCGTAATTATCAACTGCATGCGGCGGAGCTCGGCAATGCCGTACCAGAAGAGCCGATGATTTTCCTTAAACCCTCGCATGCCGTCGTTCCGCTGGATGGCAGCGTGCTGAAGCTGCCGATGGACCGCGGCAGTCTTCATTTTGAAGGTGAGCTTGTTATACAGCTCGCGGAGGATTATGCGCCAGGCAAAAGTGTTGACGAGCTTGTAAAAACGATGGCTCTTGGCATCGATTTCACGCTGCGTGACGTACAGTCGGTCATTAAGGAGAAGGGACATCCTTGGACGGCGGCAAAAGCGTTTAAATCTTCCGCGCCGCTTACGCCATCCATAGCGTTTCCCGGAACCGCGAAGCTGGTGGACAATGATTTTATCGTAAGGAAGAACGGCGAAGAGGTACAGCGTGGGAATGTGAAGGATATGATCTTCTCCCTTCAGCGCATCATCGATTACATCGGCGAACATTATGGCCTTGGCCAAGGCGACATAATCTTCACGGGTACGCCGGCTGGCGTAGGACCGACGGAAACCGGTGACGTGTTCGAGTTGTTCTGGGGAGATGTCCGTCTGGGTCGCTGCGAAATCGGGTAATCTGATATGCTTTATCATGGGAGGGGTCACAGATGGATTGGCTGATCGGAGCGGCAGGTGCCCTTATCGTGGCAGGAGCCGCATACAGGAAACGATCGCTATCGGAATCCGGAGCCGCAGCCGCTATTCTGATGGGTACCATATATTACGGAGCAGGGAACGTGTTTTGGTTCGGAACCCTGCTTCTTTTTTTCATAACGTCCACACTGCTCTCCCGGTACGGGAAACAGCGGAAGGCCGACCTGGAGAAATCCTATGCCAAGACAGGGCGGCGGGATGCAGGTCAGGTATTCGCCAATGGCGGCATCGGTATGGTGCTGTGTCTGTTAAACGCATGGTTCCCGTCCGAGCTGTGGGTATTCCTGTTTATAGGTGTTATGGCTACGGTAACGGCGGATACCTGGGCTACGGAGTTAGGCAGCCTTAGCCGGAAGCCTCCGCGCTCCATGCTGAACGGCAAGGTGTTGACCGCCGGCGAATCCGGCGGCGTCTCCTGGGTCGGCTCCACGGCTGCAGCGGTGGGAAGCATACTGATTGGGGCAGGCGGATGGCTACTTGCCGGATGGAGCGGCATGGATGCAGCGATATGGCCGTATGTCCTGGCAGCCCTTGCGGGCGGATTGGTTGGAGCTTTTGCCGATTCGTACCTCGGCGCGACTTTACAAGTGATGTATCGCTGCCCTGCATGCGGCAAATCAGTGGAAGTATCTCAACACTGCGGCCAAGATACGGTGCGCATGCGCGGATATACCTGGATGTCCAACGATGCAGTTAATCTGATCAGTTCACTTCTCGGCGGCGCGGCAGCTTATGGGATTGCAGTGCTGATTGCGTTATAATGTATCCATCTTACCGATGAAACAACGCTCAACGAAATCTATAGATGTAAGTAGGGATCATAACAATGAATATTTTGACCGTCGAACAGGTAACAAAAAGCTATGGAGATAAAATTCTGTTTCAAGATGCGTCCTTCGGAATGGAGGATCAGGATAAAGTCGGCATTATCGGCGTTAACGGCACGGGGAAATCCACGTTTATGCGCGTCATTGCAGGGCTCGAGCCGCCCGACTCCGGTAAAATATCGATGGGCAATCGCATCCGGGTGCGTTACCTGGCACAGAACCCGGAGTTTGATCCGGACAAAACCGTCCTGCAGCAGGTGTTTGAGGGCGATCTTCCGGAGATGAAGGCGGTGCGGGAGTACACCGAAACGATGGAACTGCTGGAGCTGCATCCGAGTCATGAGGAGCTGCAGCAGAAACTGCTGAAGCTCAATCAGACGCTGGATACACTGCAGGCGTGGCAGCTTGAAAGCGATGCGAAAACCATTCTGTCCAAGCTGGGGATTCGGAATTATGAAGCGAAGATGGGTACGCTGTCGGGCGGCCAGCGTAAGCGAGTGGCATTAGCCGCCGCTTTGATTCAGCCTTCCGATTTGCTCATTTTGGACGAGCCGACAAACCATATTGATAATGAATCCGTCGCCTGGCTGGAGCAGTATTTGCAGAAGCGCCGCGGTGCGCTGCTCATGATTACGCATGACCGGTATTTTCTGGACCGGGTGGCGAATGTCATGCTGGAGCTGGATCATGGACGGTTGTTCCGATATGAGGCGAATTACAGCCGTTTTCTGGAGCTGAAGGCAGAACGCGAGGAGCGCGAGGCTGCTTCCGAGCAAAAGCGTCAGAATTTGCTGCGGAGCGAGCTTGCCTGGATTCGCAGAGGTGCCAAGGCCCGTACGACCAAGCAGAAGGCGAGAATTGAGCGCTTTGAGAAACTCAAGGATCAGGAAATGGTGCACAGCTCTGGTGAGCTTGACGTCTCAGTCGCTTCCACCCGCTTGGGACGCAAAATTCTGGAGATCGAAGGTCTCCGGAAGAAGATCGACGACAAAACGTTAATTCAGGACCTTTCCTACATCGCCGTTCCCGAAGATCGAATTGGCATCGTAGGCCCCAACGGCAGCGGCAAATCCACGCTGCTCAATCTGATTGCCGGGCTCATTCAGCCAGATGGCGGGGAAGTCGTGCTGGGACCGACGGTTAAGCTCGGTTATTTCACACAGGAGCATCAGGAGATGGATGGTAGTCAGCGCGTGATTGAGTATATCAAGGATGAAGCAGAGGTTATCCGCACGGCGGACGGCTCGGCGATTACCGCGGCCCAGATGCTGGAGCGGTTCCTGTTCCCGCCCGCGCTGCAGTGGACGCCGATTGCGAAGCTGTCCGGAGGCGAGAAGCGACGGTTGTATCTGCTCCGGGTGCTGATGAGCGCACCGAATGTGCTGCTGCTGGATGAACCGACGAATGATTTGGACATCCAGACATTGTCCGTCTTGGAGCAGTATTTGGATGAGTTCCCGGGCGTCTGTATCGTGGTATCCCATGATCGCTTTTTCCTGGATCGAACGGTAGACAAGATTATGGCGTTTGAGGGCAACGGAGAGATCCATGTCCATGTCGGCTCCTACAGCGAATATGCGGAATGGATGCAGCGCCATGGTGGTGAAGCTGCCGGGAATAAGGCGGAAGCATCCAGTTCCAAGTCTGTTTCGGGGACCAATGATGGCACGAATAGCGATTCAGCTAAAGAAGCACCGCGAGAGCGCTTGAAATTCAGTTACAAAGAACAGCGGGAGTATGAGCAGATTGACGGTCTCATTGAAGCAGCAGAGAGCAAGCTGGCATCCATTCAATCGGAGATGGAGACCGCCGGCAGCGATGCAGCCAGGCTTCAGGAGCTGATGAAGGCTCAAGAGGAAACGGAACGTGAGCTTGAGCATCTGATGGAACGCTGGACCTATCTAAACGAGCTCGCGGAGAAGATTGAACAGAGCAAGAAATCGTAATGATTCTAAGCGATCCATATCACTAACAAAGGGGCGTCCCCAGGCATAATGCCTTGGCGGGACGCCCCTTTGTTAGATTAAGGTTTCAGCGAAGCGGGAACATTGTGAGATTCGTAAGAACAACATCCTCTAAACATGGACGGGTCCTCTATGAAAGTCCGTAAATAGACATTGTTTATGAATGATTTACCTTACGTAGGCTGCCAGCAGCTTAACGGTGTTAAGAACGGCTTGTTTATGCGTTCTTTCCATGGCATGGGATGCATGAACGCCGGGACCGATCAGCGCGGCCTTGATGTTGCTGCCCGCGGAAAGCGCCGCAGAAGCGTCAGAGCCGTAATGAGGGTAGACATCCACCGCATAAGCAACGCCTTCGCTCTCGGCCAGCTGGATCAAACGGCTGGTCATGTCATAGTCATAGGGACCGGATGAATCCTTCGCGCAGATGGATACATCGGTTTCCTTGCAGCTCAGGTCATCGCCGATGCAGCCCATATCAACCGCAATCATTTCATTGATGTCGGCAGGAATGTAGGCTGCGCCATGTCCCACTTCTTCATAGTTCGAGATGAGAAGCTTCACATTCTGCTTAGGTTTCCAGTTATCCCGCTTCATACTTTCGAGCAAGCCGAAGAGGGCGGCAACGCTGGCTTTGTCATCCAGATGGCGCGATTTGATGTACCCGCTTGGCGTAATGACCGGACGAGCATCAAAGGAAACAAAATCTCCAACCCCAATGCCGAGTTTCTTCACATCATCGGCCGACTCCACCAGCTCGTCGATCCGGACCTCCATATGGGCTTCCTGGCGCTTGAAATCACGTGCATCGCTGTACACGTGAACGGAAGGATGCGTGGACAGGATGGTGCCTGTATATTTCTTGCCGCTGCGAGTGTGGATGATGCAGTATTCATTCTCAATGCTGTTCATCATGTATCCGCCAACGGAGGTAAGCCGGAGTGTGCCCTCTGATTTCACGGCACGAACCATCGCGCCAAGCGTGTCCACATGGGCGCTCAGTCCAACTGTACGGCTGCCGTCTTGTCCAGGAACGGACAGGATGGCACCGCCTTTTTCATTCCATTCCAGCGAGACATTCAGCGAAGCGGCTTCCTGTTCGATCCGCTTCATAATGTCTTGGGTATAGCCGGTAGGGCTCGGTGTATCGAGCAGTTCTTTTAACAGGTCCAGCACATAAGTTTCATTCGGTTGTATCGACACGAATTGTTAAGCCTCCTTGTTTCAAATGAACAGCCCTCCCTATTCAGCGGCGGGGGCGTCCTTCTCTTCTTTCTTGCTCTCCTCTTCGGCAGCTTGTACTTCAGGGGTGTATCCCGTTACTTCACGGATATGTATAAGTTGCTCCGCTAACGAACGGATTTCCTTCTGCATTTGATATTGACGGTAAATGCCGAACGTGCCGACAATCAGTCCCCCGATCAGTGAGCACCCGATAATCAGCAGAATCAGCGGTACATTGACTGTGCTGAATAACAGATTTACTTCGACCGGATTGACGTTGATGACGGCGAATACAGCCGTAATCAGGGCAAACAATAAGGCTGCGATTAGCGACCATTGAATTTTCATGGGGAACACCTCCTTCCTCCAAACAGTATAAAATCCCTTGCCTGTATAGGGCAAGGGATTTTATTCCACTGGTCAATTTAAGAATCGCTCATCCTGCAATAGAGGCTGTTTATTTCGTCAATTGCTCCATTTGGCTGATGATGTCTTCAAACACGCTCATCGCTTCACGAATCGGCTCTGGTGAGGACATATCCACGCCGGCCTTCTTGAGAATGTTAATGGAGTAATCGCTGCCGCCGCTCTTCAGGAAGCCGAGGTAGCGGTCAACGGCAGGCTGGCCTTCCTCAAGGATTTGCTTGGAGAAGCTGGTCGCAGCCGAGAAGCCAGTCGCGTATTTGTACACATAGAAGCTGTTGTAGAAATGAGGAATCCGTGCCCATTCCATGCCGATCTCCTTATCCACCTGCATGCCTTTGCCGTGATATTTCACGTTCAGCTCATAATAGATGTCGGATAGATCTTGAGGAGTCAGGGATTCGCCGCTCTCCGCGCGTTCGTGCACAATCTTCTCGAACTCGGCAAACATCGTTTGACGGAATACCGTGGTCCGGAATTGATCGGCATAGTAGGTGAGCAGGTACATTTTTTGCTTCGGATCCTTGGCGTTTTTCAGCAAGTAATCCATCAACAACGCTTCGTTCGTGGTGGATGCCACTTCAGCCAGGAAGATGGTGTACTGGGCATCACGGTATTTCAGGGCGTTGTCGGAATAGTAAGAGTGAAGCGCATGACCCATCTCATGAGCAAGGGTAAACATGCTGTTCAGGTTATCTTTATGATTCAGCAGCACATAAGGATGGGTGCCGTAAGCGCCCCAGCTGTATGCGCCGGTCCGTTTGTTCTCATTCTCATATACATCGATCCAGCCGTTGTCATATCCGGCTTGCAGGCTGCTGAGATAATCTTCACCAAGCGGCGTAAGGCCTTCCTTGGTCATTTGCTTTGCTTCTTCGTAAGTGATGTCCCACTTGTACTCTTCTACGAGCGGTGCGAACAAATCGTACATGTGAAGCTCATCCACGCCCAGCAGCTTCTTGCGGAGTTCCATGTACCGGTGGAGGAGCGGCAGGCTCTCGTGAATGGTGTCGATCAGGTTGGTGTAGACTTCCTCCGGAATGTTATCGCCATAGAGCGCCATTTCCAGGACGGAAGGGTACTTGCGTACGCGGGAATAGAACATATTTTTGTTTACATTGGCATTCAGCGTAGCCGCAATCGTGTTTTTCTGCTTGCCATAGGTTTCGTACACGGCTTTGAAAGCACGCTCGCGAACTTCGCGGTTCGGGCTCTCCAGGAATTGAATATAGTTGCCGTGCGTGAGCTCGACTTCCTTGCCGTCTTCGTTTTTGATTTTCGGGAATTTCATATCCGCATTGTTAAGCATACCAAAAATGGTTTGTGGCGCAGAGGAAAGGTTGCCGACTTGAGCCAGCAGTGCTTCTTCGGTCTTGGACAGAACATGCGCTTTCTCCCGTTTCATCTCGGACAGCGTAAATTTGAATTCCTTGAGGGAAGGGTCTTCAATCAGTTTGTCAATCTCCGCTTCGGACAAGGACAGAATTTCCGGCGTGATGAAGGAGAGGGCTTCTCCGGCTTCGACATTCAATTTTTTGGCTTTGGCAGATAGCGCCTGATATGTAGGATTTGCTGTATCCTCATCATGATGCATATGAGCATATACATATAAACGTTCGGCATGATATGAGATTTCGTCTTCAAGCTCGAAGCATTCCTTGATGGAAGCCGCGTTGGTTAACTTGCCTTGATAATCGGCTGTGCGTTTCAGAAGATTCTTCAGCTCCGCAAAGCTCGCATCCCATGCCTTCTGGTCAGCGAATAAATCTTCAAGCTTCCATTGATGCTCTTTAGGGACATCAGCGCGTTTTAACAATTGTTCCATGGAAATCCTCCTTGAATGATATGTATTAGTTGGAGTCCGGGTTCCTTCAGATAAGACTTCGTTGCGGGTAGTTGATAGAGCGATCAGGCAGATTGCAATTGTCATGCTGAGCACCTTGGCGCCTCTCATGGCATAATACCTCCTCGAATTGAAGCATCCGAGCGATAGTATGCCGCGTACCCGCCAATTTCATCCTATAAATTTACGAGGAACCCGGATTCAAGAAACTGTATACAATAAGGTAAAAGGCAAACAAGATGAAGGCGACGGCAATCAGGGCCATCCCCTTCCTCAGTCTTGGCGGTATCTTATCCCGGTACATGATCATGACGGCACCGAGACTGAACGCGAGAATAATGAAGATGACAATATTCGTATAATCCATGCTCTACACCTGCTTAAAAGCAGCCATCATTTCTCTCCACTCATCTTCCCGGCCTTCAAAATCTGCTTTGGGGAAACGGTTTTGAGCCCAGTGCATCAAGGCTGGCCGACTCATAAAGGTATGGGTCTCTTCGCCCCACTGGTCAGAAATTTCGCGTAGAACGATGTACCGGCCCTGAACTTCAACCGTCATCATGTTCCACTTGTCTTTTTTGTATATTTCATGTTTTTTGATCATATGCATTCTCCGTTTGCTACTTAGGCTTTTGGGTAAATGATAACGCACTCGTGGGCGTAAAAGCAAATAATCTTCTGTTAAATAGTGGTTCGAAAAAAGCCCCTTAGGGCGAATTGACGGATTGCATTGTCAGAAAACATGGGATATAATATGGATATTCGCCATAGATGGCGGTATTTTTAGGAGGTTGTTCATTTGAAAGGTACAGTTAAATGGTTTAACGCAGAAAAAGGTTACGGCTTCATTTCCGTTGAAGGTGGCGAGGATGTATTCGTACACTTCTCCGCAATTCAAGAAGAAGGCTTCAAGAGTTTGGAAGAAGGTCAAGCGGTTGAGTTCGACATCACTGAAGGTAACCGTGGTCCTCAAGCAGCCAACGTAACAAAACTGTAAGTTAGCTCCCAATACGGAGATCTTATAGAATTACCAAGGCAGGAAGCACAGTTCTCGGTTTTGAGAACTGTGCTTTTTTGTATTCTGATGGGTCAAGCTATCGCATCAGCACAAGGGCAAGTACGGATGGATTATTGGTCCGTACTTGCCTTTATTGTTTTGGAGCAAGCGAGAAAAATCCAAGCGGATCCTCTAAGCGCTAATTCCGCCGACATTCATATCCTCCGGCTTGGCAAAGAGGTGCCGGTAAAGAAACCCGAGACCAGCGATAAAGGCCAGGAGGGCTGCAAGCTGGTAGAAGGCCGGTCTTCCTGCCGCTTCGAACAGCAAACCGCCGAAGGCTCCGCTGAGAAGTCCTGAAACGCTTGACCAGAAGATAATGAATAGAGCCATGCCGGTCGCGCGGTACTGCCAAGGAATGATCCTTGTAATATAACGCACGGCGGTTACATAGAACACGCCGAAGGTAATGCTGTGAAGCGACTGAACGGCGAGCACGGACAACGGATCAGCTGCAAGGGCCATGAGCAGGAAACGGAGCGCAAACATTAGGCTTGCAAAGGTCAGCAGCGGCAGCTCCTTCATCTTGTCGCCATACTTGCTCAGCAGGAAGAAAATCGGGATCTCGCTGCCAGCCGAGACCATTAAGGACCAGCCGATGAGTCCTTCGCCCGCACCGAGCTCGGATAAGGTAAGCGTAAGAAAGGCTTCATTCATACGGTGGGCGATGGCAAGGCAGAACGTGCAGCCGAAGAACCACAATATTTCTTTGGAACGCAATATTTTGAGGAGGGCTCCCAACTCAACAGGCTCTGACTTGACAGCAACTCCGTCGCGGAGAAGAAACGAGCAGAGCAGTGTGAACACGCCGATTCCAATGCCGATCGCGAGTGTGGCCGATGCGCCTGCAGCACCGATGGCATATCCAATGGCAAGCGCGAAGAACGCATAGCCGAGTGAGCCGAATACGCGAATGACGGTAAAGCTGCGTCCGTACCTCTGTGCCGTTTGGATGGCCATCGTATCCGCCAGGGGATAGACCGGATAGTAGAAAAAATAAAACAGACTGATCGTAAACAATACAACGCCGAAGCTTGCAACCTGCCACAACACAAGCATCGTGACAAGCTGTCCAATAATCAGAATGTTCATGATCCGTTTGATGGTCCGGTATTTGTCGCTCGTGTAACTCCACATCATATTGGAGAACATGGATATAAGCGGGCCGATGGCATACAGATAACCGATCTGCGCGCTGCTGAAGCCGATTTCTTTGAAATATAGCGGGAAATAGGAAATGACGAGGGCTGTCGTGCCAAAAATCGTAAACATAAAGGCGCGCAGCCAATTCTGATCCGGTCTGGGCGTAGCGGGAAGTTTCATGCTGGGGATCTCCGTTCTTTTCATGAGCCCGTATAGATAACGCTATTTGTGAGGTTCATGGTCTGTTATTCAGCTCCGACTAGTATATAACATATCGCAGGATGGAGATAGATGGATTATAGGACGCGTTCAACTACCATACGCCGTCAATGATTTGTGTTATTTGTGCAAAATGAACGATCATATTATAATAGGTTTGATTTGGATAGGTATAAAAAGACAACCATGTGGAGGCAGAGTTCATTGAATAATCAAGAGCTAAGCCGTAAAGTTCCGCGCAGTCCGGTCGGGCTGATGAGCCGGGTGTATAAATTCATACTTCCGGAAGTGCGGATCGAATTGGAGAAGTGGCGCCGGGAGGCTGAGCAAATTCCGGATGAGGAGCTACGAAAGCAGGCACTGGCCAGTATAGATAACAAAAGATTTCACTGCCAGGGCGGTGCGGTGTATGCCGCAGCCAATCTGCCGGAGAAGCATATTCTCATTCCATTGATTGTAGCTTACCAGACAATTAGCGATTATCTCGATAATTTATGTGACCGCAGTACTTCGCTGGATCCAGCGGATTTCAGACAGCTCCATCAGTCGATGCTGGATGCCGTTACGCCTGAGACTGAGCCGGCCGATTATTACGCTCTCCGGACCGAAAGGGAGGATGGAGGTTACCTTCTCCGTCTTGTGCAGAAATGCCGGGATTGCATCAGTCAATTATCAGGATATGAAGCTGCAAAGCCCTACATAAGGGATTTGGCTGGGTTGTATACCGATTTGCAGGTACACAAGCACATCCATCCGGATAAGAGAGAAGCGGCATTGCTTGAATGGTGGTCCCAGCATGCTCATCGGACACCGCATCTGCGGTGGAACGAGTTTGCGGCTGCAACGGGATCAACCTTGGGTGTGTTCATGCTATTCTTGGCTGCAACTGATCCGTTTCTGGATGACGAGGATGCATCGTCCATTCATGCGTCTTATTTTCCGAATGTATGCAGTCTCCACATTATGCTGGATTATCTTATTGATCAAGACGAAGACAGGCTGGGTGGCGATCTGAACTTTTGTAATTATTACGAAGATGCCGATACGTTGCTGAACCGTATAGCTTCCATAGTTGAGTGGGCCCGGAAGGATGTCAGAACAATTCCCTCGACCCCTTTTCATCGTATGATCATTGAGGGGTTACTGGCGTTATATTTATCCGATCCAAAAGTCAGCGAGCAGCAGCTGGTTCGCTCCGTATCCAAACGTTTGATGAAGAAGAGTCCGATGACCCGGATCTTTTTCTACGTCAACAGCCGATGGATTCGTAAGCATAAAGCATGAGTGACATTGAAGGAGGAAACGAAACATGGCAGAGGTTAAAAAAATTGCAGTTCTTACAAGTGGTGGCGATTCCCAAGGGATGAACGCAGCGCTTCGCGCCGTTGTACGCAGCGGTATGTATTATGGTCTTGAAGTATATGGGATTCAGCGCGGTTACCAAGGACTTCTGGAGAACGATATTATTAAAATGGATCTTCGCAGCGTAGGGGATATCATCCAGCGCGGCGGCACAATCCTCCGTTCCGCCCGCTGTGAAGAATTCAAGACGGCGGAAGGGCAGCAGAAAGGTGCCGACATTCTGAATCAGCATGGCATCGACGGACTGGTCGTTATCGGAGGAGACGGCTCTTACCATGGGGCAAACAAGCTCAGTAAACTCGGAATCAAAACGATGGGCCTTCCAGGAACGATTGATAACGATATTTCCTTTACCGATTATACGATCGGCTTTGATACAGCCGTTAGCGTCGTTGTAGACGCCGTTAATAAACTGCGCGACACAATGTCTTCCCATGCTCGCTCGTCCGTTGTAGAGGTTATGGGACGCCACTGCGGCGACATTGCGCTCCATGCAGGTCTTGCATCAGGCGCAGAGACCATTCTGGTGCCGGAAGTAGAGTATAACCTTGATGAAGTGGCAGCCCGCTTGCGCGAGAATTTTGCAAAAGGCAAACGTCACAGTATCATCATCGTAGCGGAAGGCGTTGGACGCGGCGAGGACATCGTATGTGATCTTAAAGAGTGCCATGCCTCAATCGATGCACGAGTAACGGTGCTCGGACATATCCAGCGCGGTGGAGCTCCGACTCCGTTTGACCGCAACCTGGCCAGCCGTCTTGGCGATTTTGCGGTTCGCAGTCTGATTGACGGCCAATCCGATAAAGGATGCGGCATCATCAAGGGCGAGCTGGTCCTCACGGATATTGACAAGGTTGTTAACACGAAGAAAGAATTTAACCGTGAGCTTTACGATTTGGCATTGCGATTGTCCCAATAAATTTAGGCTGCTGCCTAATTTTGATGATAAGCAAAAAGACCGTCTCTCATTGCAGAACGCATTCTGCATGGAGTCGGTCTTTTTTTAAGAAGGTACGTCGATAGACTTTTAGGATACGGATCGGGATGGAGCATCTACCTGGCGTGTGTACTTGCGTTGAACTTTGACCAGACGCATAAGCATCAGGGCAGCGCCGACGGCAAGGCCTGTGATTAATCCGATCCAGTAGCCGAAGGCTTGCCAATCGGTGTAGTTGGCGAGCACATATCCTACAGGCAGGCCAATGACCCAGAAAGACAGAAAAGCGAGCATGAAAGCGACATTCACGTCTTTATAACCTCGCAGCGCTCCTTGAGTCGGCGTGGCGATCGCGTCCGAGATCTGGAAGAAAATTGCGAACAGCAGGAACTGCTGGATCAGCGCCACGACTGCAGGCTCGTTAGAATATAATCCGGCGACCTGTCTGCCGGCAATAAACAGGATGACCGCCGTGATCAGCGATAGGATAACGGCTGTGCTAATGCCAAGTTTAGCGTACTTCCAGGCATCCTTCATGCGTCCAGAGCCGGCCTCGAAGCCTACAAGGATCGTCAGACTCATGCATATGCTTAACGGCAGCATATACAGTGTCGTAGCGAAATTCAGGGCCGCTTGGTGTGCGGCAATGGTCGCCGTATCAAAGCTGCTCATAAGCAGCGTCACCGCTGCGAAGACGGCGGTCTCGAGGAAGATGGAGAACCCGATCGGCACGCCGATTTTTAACAGGCTTTTCCATGCGCTCAAGGAAACACCTTGAAGCTGCCTGAAGATGCTGAATGAAGAGAAGGGCTGATTTTTATGGATGATTACGATCGCGATGATGAGAACAGTCCAGTATGTAATCGCAGAAGCGATGCCGGCACCTACGCCTCCCATTCTTGGAAAGCCCCAGAATCCATAAATGAAGAGAGCGTTCAAGCTTACGTTCACCGGCAGGGTAATCAGCGTGATCACCATGGAAATTTTAGTTTGCCCAAGGGCATCGATAAAGCTGCGGAGCACGGTGTATGCGAACAGCGGGATGATGCCAATCGATATGGCGGCGAGAAACTGGGAAGCAATCCGCCGAACTTCCGGCTCCAGGCTCATGGCTCCGAGAATGCCCGGTACAACGGCATACCCGATCGCAAGTACGACGATGGCGAGTAAGATGGACAGCCAGAGCGCCTGGTTCACTTGGTAAGCGACTTTATTTTCCTGTCGCCCGCCAACGAGCTGTGAAACGATGGGGGTTATCCCCATTAGAATTCCGCTAAGGCCGGTTTGGACCGGGATCCAAATGCTTGTAGCGATAGCTACGCCTGCCAAGTCGGCCGAGCTGAATTTTCCGGACATGTTGGTGTCAAAAAAAGTAATGGCCGATAAGGCTAGCTGCGTAATCAGAATAGGGATCAGAATGATCGCGAATTGCTTCAGCTTTCCCCGTGTTGTTGTGGTCGGTTGCATGTGCGTTTGTGCCTTTCTTATTGTAGTTTTTATGACGCTGTCCCCATATTGTAGGGTCCTGCTATGGATGGGAACAATAACTGGCTTATTGAGCGGCGAGCCAGAACTCAACCGGCGGTTGAATTGGAGCACGTCAATTTCAAAGATTGAGGGGTGAAACCAGTCCTATCCATCATCATAGCATCTGCTGTCAAGAGAGTTCACCGAACGGTTTGAACGTAGAAAAGGCCGGCCCTGTTGTTGGCCGACCCTTTGCGACTGATAATTGAATTATTTATGAGTGACGCCTTCCGTATAACGGTTGGAAGCATTCCAGAGTAAATACTCATCGACGTTTGTATCTTTGAGGGCGCGAATCTGCTCCTCGATTTCCTTTTTGCCGTACTTGGCGTAATTTCCGCTTCCGAGCCAACTCGCGGTAAAATCCTGAATCCAAGGCCGAATGATCGGTTTTTGATCTCCCAGCTCATCCAGCTTTTTGTGGGTAGCTTCCATGGAGCCTTTGATGGTCTGGTAAGGAGCCTTATCCGGTACAGGGGAGCCAAACCAGCCTGCCGTGTAATGGCTAGGGTATACCATCGGACTGATGATGTCGACGTTCTTGGAAATTTTGACGAAGTCTTGGCCGATCCCTTCTGCCGCGGGTACCGAAGCAGCATATCCGAAGATGTCAACGGATACGCGTATGCCGAGCGGTGCTAGTTCTTCCCGGGCATATTGTACAAAGTCGGATACCACGTCCACGCGTGATCGATCCGTCTTGGTATATTTCAGGGAATCGGCGCGTTTCTCGAAGCCCTCCGGAAAACGGACATAATCAAACTGGATTTCCTTGAATCCAAGTTTTGCAGCTTCCTTGGCGATTTCGATGTTGTAATCCCAAACCTCTTTGCTGTACGGGTTCACGAAGCTGTCGCCCCCGCCATTGGTCCAGACGCTGCCGTCTCCTTTACGGAAGGAAAGCTCCGGGTTTTTCTTGGCAAGAATCGTATCCTTGAACACGACAATTCTGGCGATCGGATAAATATCGTGTTTCTCCAGCCGCTTCATCAATTGCTTGATGTCTTTGATAAAAGGCTGAGATTTACCGAGTTCCTTCAGCTTCGGATTCTCGGTTTTGTACGTTATGTATCCTTCATCGTCCTTGATGTCAATGACCATGGCATTGAGATCGGTCTTGTCCATAAGATCCACGAGTTGATTCATTCTGGAGCCGCCTGCGCTATAAGCCGTTACATAAATGCCCTTGACTTTAGGCGCTTCAATCTGCGGATCGATCTCTGTTGTGTTTGATTTGATACCGCTGTGGCCCTGACCTTGGTTGTTGTTTTGGTGCATGCCCTGAATCATAGCGGTATTTAATGAAGCCCGAAGTTTGGCGGTAAGGCTGTTATCTTGCGGACTGGAACCGCCGAAGCCCGCGGACGCTAAGATGAATAAAGCCAAGATGATATTCATAATTACTCTCTCCCTTGTGTACATTCACATCATGATTATAAAGGAACGGATGCCTTCAAAAAGAACAGGATTGTTACAATCGACAATAAATTGGAAACGGGGGTAAGCGTACCTAGTTCATTAAACGGGTCAAGGGTGTTTTAAACGCTAAATATCGACATTTCTCGGCGCTGTCTGTGAACAACTTATGAACATGGGAAGTGACTAGCATCGGAAATAATGAGCATAAGAAGGAGGATAGCGTTTATTTGCAGCTTTATCTGCATGGTGGGGAACAACGTGCTTATAGAATTTGCATTTCTCCATAAAAAAATGCCGTTATTCACCGGTGGATTTTACCGGTGAATAACGACACTTGTCGTGCGATATTCATGTGTTGCATTAAAATTAATGAAGCGGCGTTTGATTCTGATGCTCGCAAATGCTGAACTGAATGATTTCAAGAGCATCCTCCTGCTCCAGAATACTCAGCCCGTCCCTTAGAACAATCATGGAATTTAGTTCCTTCTGTCTAAAGAACGCTATCATTTCCGGGAACCACTTCATGACGATTTGTGACAATTTTACCGTTTCCATTTCCATAAAAATCACCCTTTCCTTCCAAATTGGTTAGGCAGGACGTTCTTTTGTAAAACGGAAAAACAATTAAAATTGGGCCAAAGCGATGCCCGGGAAACAGATCTCATGAATATTGTAGGAACCGCACATAAATATTATACCACATATTTACCAACCCCTCACAGGTGGTAAATATTTAGTTCTTGCGGAATTGACCCATGACAGCCGTGGTTTCCACGATATTAACAAAGGCCAGGGGGTCTGTTTCTGTAATAATTTGTTTTAGCTCAGCCAGCTCATATCGCGTCGTGACCGTCATAAGCATATCCTTTTCTTTATGACTGAAGGCTCCCTCGGTTTTGATCTTGGTTATGCCGCGGGGGCGCTTGAGCAGCTTCTCCAGCAGGGCCTCCGTCTGGTTCGTGACAATAAAGACGGTAACCTTGATATGACTGACGTGGAGCATATCCACCATTTTTCCAGCAACATAGATGGAAGCCATCGAGGCGAGGGCCAGGTTCCAGTCGTCTTCCAAATAAGCAACCGCCATAATGACGATGGCGTTCAGCGTCACGAGTACACTTCCAACGGGGAAGTCCCGATATTTCGTAACGAGGGAGCCGATGATATCAAAGCCCCCGGTGGAACCGCCAACCCGAAAGGAGAGGCCGGTGCCGAATCCGACAAGCACGCCGCCGAAAACGGAGGAGAGCAGCATATCGGTTGCAACCGGAGTAACCGGAATGAACTCAAGGAACAGGGTAGTAACGATAACCGAGAGCACGCTGAGACCAACAAACCTTTTGCCGAGCTTGAACCAACCGGTTATTAGAATCGGGATATTAAGCACAAAATACATGATGCTGATATTTAGCGGCGTGAAATAGCCGATAATCATAGCCACGCCGGAAACGCCACCGCTAAGCAGATGATGGGGAATCAGAAACAAATTAAATCCGCCGGCGATAATGATGCCGCCGAACACGATCGCGAAATAGGTCCATAGACGCTTCAACATAGGAATCACCTCCCGGTTATTATGACTTCTTTAAGCTTGCTGGTATTCCAGAAATGTTTTGTGATATAATGTATTGGATATTCTTGAGTAGTCCGTTACATTGATAACTTTGCAAGCTTATCAGGATGATTATACATTATCCAGTCAACATACTGGTGATAAGAGAAATATACCGGTTCACCTCGTGCAGAAAATCCTGCTGGCCGGGAAAGCCTATAAACGTTACCACTACTTAAGAATACAGAGAAGAAAGTGGAAGTCCACAGTATAGAAGGAGTATGAACCTATTGAAAAATTTCGCAGATTTTGGCTTGGAGCCGCGCGTGCTGCAAGCAATTACTGAACTTGGCTTTGAGGAAGCCACACCGATCCAATCCCAATCGATTCCGATTGCTCTTATCGGCAAGGATATGATTGGACAAGCACAGACGGGTACGGGTAAGACAGCAGCATTCGGCCTTCCTCTTATCCACAAGATCGCCAAGGAAGAGGAACGTATCGTCGCTCTCATTATGACACCGACCCGTGAACTTGCCATCCAGGTTGCTGAAGAAATCGGCAAACTGTCCCGCTTTAAAGGAATCCGTTCCTTGGCTATTTATGGTGGACAGGATATCGGTCGTCAGATCCGCGCTTTGAAAAAGAAGCCTCAAATTATTATCGGTACACCAGGTCGATTACTTGACCACATCAACAGAAAAACCATTCGTCTTGATGATGTCCAAACCGTTGTACTCGATGAAGCGGATGAAATGCTGGATATGGGCTTCATGGAAGACATCCAGTCGATCCTTAAGCTTGTTCCTGAAGAACGTCAAACACTGCTGTTCTCCGCAACTATGCCAGCTAACATTCAGAAACTGGCTTCTCAGTTCCTGAAAGACCCTGAGCATGTATCCGTTATTCCTAAGCACGTTAGTGCACCTCTGATTGATCAAGCGTACATTGAAGTTCCTGAGCGTCAAAAGTTTGAAGCGCTGAGCCGCCTTCTGGATATGGAATCGCCTGAGCTTGCGATTGTATTCGGACGCACGAAGCGCCGGGTAGACGAACTGGCAGAAGCCCTGCAAAAACGCGGTTACTCTGCAGACGGTCTCCATGGTGACCTTTCTCAGCATCAACGTGATACCGTTATGCGTAAATTCCGTGACGGCAGCATTGATGTTCTCGTAGCGACAGATGTGGCTGCACGTGGTCTCGACGTATCGGGCGTTACCCATGTTGTGAACTTTGACTTGCCGCAAGATCCGGAAAGTTATGTACACCGTATTGGACGTACAGGCCGTGCTGGTAAAGAAGGTACAGCTTGGTCCTTCGTAACTCCTCGTGAGATGGATCATCTGTACTTCATCGAGCGTGTGACTCGTCACCGTATTCCACGCAAGCCGTTGCCAACGATTGCCGAAGCGATTGAAGGCAAACAACGTATCATCGCTGAACGTGTCCTTGAAATTATTGAGCAAGGTGAATTGACCGAGTATAAAGGTCTTGCCATTCAATTGCTGGAACAATACGATTCCGTACAATTGCTGGCAGCTGCAATGAAAATCCTTACTGGAGACAAGAAGGAAGGATCCGATATTCACTTGACTCCGGAAGATCCAATCCGCGCAAAACGCCGGAAGCCGGACATCCGCAATGGCCGCAAGCCAAGCGGCGGCTATGGTGGCCGCAGCAGCGGCGGCGGATATCGCCGTGATGGTGGAAGCGGAAGTGGCAGCGGTGGTAACCGTGGCGGCTACTCCAAAGGCGGATACAACCGTGATGGCGGCGGCAGCAGTTATGGCAACCGCGAAGGCGGTGGCTACAACCGTGACCGCAACAATAGCGGTGACCGTAAACCGCGTTCCTACAGCGGCGGCGAACGTCGCCCTAACCGGAGCGGAGACGAATAATATTAACGGCTAACTCCTTTGACAGAAGTAACCGAACACAAAAAGACGAAGCAGCTGCACGCTAGTGGAGCCGCGCTTCGTCTTTTATTTATGTTTAAAGGGGATGCACCCAGGGTGCATCCCCTTTAAACTTGCAGTTTTAGATCAATAACAGCTGATCTGTTTCACTGAATGATTCAAGGAGTCATTAGATATAGAATGTGCTGAGAATAATTACAAGGAGAATGAAAAGAACCAGGACAATACCAACATTTCCTCCGTAGCCGTAACCGCCGCCACCTTCACAAGACATACATAATCCCTCCTCTTTTAATTTGGAAATTCAAGCTTGTTGAACGGATTACGAGATATCGTATGGAAAAACGATGGCGCTGGATTGGACATTCACCCAGGGGCGTATAAATTAGGCTCTGGCAATGCATGTACAAAATAAGGTATATTAATAGATACATGCATGATTTGAGTGAGGAGGAAACGGATTTGGAAATGAAAGGAGCCATGGGTGGCTTATACAAGCTCACCGAGTGGATTACCCGTATTGCTTTTTCGAACATCTTGTGGGTTATTTGTACATCGCCTTTCCTGTTTATTATTCTGACCAAATTCCTAATGGCCGTTCAGACACCGGATGCGCATAATGAGCAGCTGCTGTCTAACTGGGTTCTCGGAATATTATCACCGTTTGTTCTGTTTCCGGCTACGGCGGCTTTATTTACCGTTGTACGTAAGTGGGTCATGGGCAATCCGGACGTGTCCGTATTCAAAACGTTTTTTAAGGGTTATAAGGAAAATTACAAGCAGAGCATGATCGGTGGCATTTTTTATACGCTGCTGTTCGTGATTATGTATGTGGATTACACGGTTTATATGACGCAGCTTGATGGTTTCCAGCTTGTCGGCATTGTGATGCTCGTGCTGCTTATCGTGCTGTTTGTCTCCCTGTTTAATTTCTTCTCCATGACGGTTCATTATGAGATGAAAACGTTGCAGCTGTTGAAAAATGCGGTACTGCTGACATTGATTCGCCCGTTCCGGGTATTTTCGACATTGATCGGAAGCGCTGTCTTGGCATATATCGGCACGCAGATGCCGGTGCTGTTTGTGTTCTTCCTGTTCTGCCTCATGGCATTGTTCGCGTTCTTTAACTTCTATGCTACCTTTACCAAAATGCAGGAACAGCAGGAGAAGATGAAGAAAGCCGAGGAAGAGGAGTCTGAAACCGAACAAGCTCTTCTGGAAAGCATGGATGCTGCCCAAAAGGGAAAGAATGGATCTAAACCTTAATAATGCGAGGTTTACTTTTCCGGCAAAACCCCCTATAATAAGACTACATCCTGCGATGTTCGTTTCGGTTTTCCGTTGTTTTGAACCAATGACGATGTCTAGGGAGATCTATACGTAATCGTGGCTGAAATGCCCTGTCTATATGACAAGGGGAATTCATAAGCGGTTCTGCGGTCACCCACCTGCTAATGCAGGTTCGAAGACAATGTTTACCGGACGGCATAGGCGGGTTTCGTTAAACCAATGAATGGGCACCTCTTTCATTTCGAATTCGAAGTGAAAGAGGTGCCTTTTTGCTATATATAAAGGTTTGCTGAAAGCATAAACAATGTTAAACTAGAGTATGGATGGAACGGTCATTTATAAAGGAGGAACGGTCTTTGTCATTAAAACGAGTTCTAATTGGTATCGTGCGCAGCTATGACGGCACAAGCGACCGTGCTAAAGATCCCAAGCTGAAGACGCGTTATTACAATCTTTCAAAAGAAAAGTGTTTTGAAGAGGTTTCCTCGACACTAAAAAAAATTCCGGGTTACAAAGTTTTGCATGAGGTTAAATCCGTGGGAGAAATCACGCTCGAGAAACGAACCTCGTTTGGACGTACACTGGACATTACCGTATCCGTGCTTGGCATCAGTCCGGTTCGCAGCGCAGTTGATATGTATTCGGCGTCCCGCGGTTCTCTAGGGGATCTGGGAGCGAACTATCGGGTTATCTTGAACTTGTACGCGGTTCTGGATAAAAAACTGAGCAAGTATAAAGTGGATGCTTAGTAGAATAAGAAAAAGCGGGAGAGCTGCTCTCCCGCTTTTTAAAAGTGTGCAGTGTATGTAGCCTTTGGCGTGTTACCGCAAAGATTTTACTGCATCGATCGCGGCTTCGTAATTCGGGTGCTCCGACATTTCACCAAGGTATTCTACATAGGTGATGGTATCGTTAGTATCCACGACGAAGATCGAACGCATGTCGAGCTGGAATTCCTTAATGAGCACGCCATACGCTTCACCGAAAGAACGCGATTTATAGTCGGACAGTGTAATGACCCGGTCAACGCCTGCAGCTCCGCACCAGCGAGCTTGGGCGAACGGAAGGTCGGCACTGATCGTAAGGATCACCACATCATCGCCCAGACCAGCGGCTTCTTCGTTGAAACGGCGCGTCTGTGCGTCGCATACCCCGGTGTCGAGGGATGGAACGACACTGATTAGCTTGATTTTACCGGCATAATCCTTAAGAGATGCGTCTTCGAGCAGGTTTTTGCTCACTGTAAAATCCGGCGCGGCATCACCAGCCTTGAGCTGTGGTCCGATGAGTGTAATAGGATTGCCTTTGAAAGTGGCAGCTCCTGAACGTTCTTGAGCCATGAGAAATCTCCTCCTTGGATATCAAAGTTTGGTGATCAGGTTCATGGTACATTATAATCTTTTTAAAAAGGGAATGTCCACTAAGGGGCATCCCTGGCCTGATTTAGGATGAGGAGGATGCTATGATATTCGTACGTTATGAAAATTGGAAAAGTTACTTGCGTTATTATCCCGTTACATCGCTGCTGCTCGTGATCAACCTGGTGATGTTTGCGATCACTTCCTTTGACGGCGGTTCCAGAAATCCGGTTACGCTGCTGAAATATGGAGCTTTGTCGGATTTGCCGCAATTCGTTGACCAGGCATGGAGATACTTTACGGCGATGTTCCTGCATAACGGATTTGATCATTTATTATTCAACAGCTTTGCACTGCTGGTATTTGTTCCCCCGCTGGAGAGAATCATGGGGAGTTGGAAGTTTGCCATCCTGTATCTGCTCAGCGGTGTTCTCGGTAATGTAATCGGATTGGCTTATTATGAGCGCATGGAGAGCTATACCTTCCTTGTAGGCGCGTCAGGAGCCATTTACGGAGCTTATGGCGCTTATTTGTACATCGCCCTGTTCCAGCGGCATGTCATGGATGAGTCGTCCCGCAAGACGCTGTTCACCCTGCTTATTTTGGGGATTCTGTTCTCGTTTACCCCAGGGGTCAGCCTTGTAGCACATGTCGGCGGATTGGTAGGCGGATTTTTCCTCTACGGTCTCATGATTCGATTATTTAAACGTCGAACATAATCGGACCTTAGAGGGGTCTGTTATAATAGAATTGGATGATTTGATAAAGTCTTCAAGTCTTCTAGGGAATAAGAATGGAGCGATAAAAGGCGTGGAATTACGACAGTTGCAATACTTTGTAAAGGTTGCGCAAAAGGAACACGTTACCCAAGCGGCAGAAGAACTTCATGTGGCTCAGTCAGCCGTCAGCCGTCAAATACATCAGTTGGAAGAAGAGCTTGGTGTTAATTTGTTCATGCAAAAAGGACGGAATCTGCAGTTAACCCCGGTAGGTCAGCTTTTTTGCAAACGGGTGGAGAGCATTATGAAGGACTTGGACCGTGCGGTCGTCGAGATACATGAATTTCTGGACCCGGAGCAGGGGGAGATCCGCATCGGATTCCCACACAGCCTGGGCATCCATTTGATTCCGTCCATTGTGGCTGAATTCCGGAAGAAATACCCGAACGTGAAGTTCCGGTTCAAGCAGGGGATGTTCCCGACTTTGATCCGGGACGTGGTTGGGGCTGAAGTGGATTTGGCATTTGTGTCGCCGTTTCCGGATCGTCATGATCAAGTGGACGGAGATATCGTCTTGACAGAGGAGTTGTTTGCGATCCTGCCGCCGAATCACCCGCTTGCGGGGGAGCAGTCCATCAAGCTGGAGCAGTTGAAAGAGGAGCGCTTTGTGCTGTTCAGCAAAGGCTACTCCTTGCGTCCGATTGTGTGGCATGCCTGCCTGGAAGCCGGGTTCACGCCGAAAATTGCTTTTGAAGGCGAGGAAACGGATACGATCCGCGGGTTGGTTGCAGCCGGTATGGGGGTCAGCCTGCTTCCTGAAATGGCGCTATTCCAGACGAATCCGCTGCAGCCGGCACGCGTCCGGATCTCGGAGCCGAAGGTAACGCGTTCCATCGGTCTGATTCACCGCGCGGACGAGAAGCTGCCACCGGTTGCGCAAGCCTTCCGTGCGTTTCTGCTTCAATATTTTGGTATTGATCCGTCACCAAAAAAGGAAGGGAAAGCGGATTCCACATCAACTCCCTAACCTGGCTTCATTCATCAAGAATAACCTATATAAAAAGAGGGCTTTCCTTCTCCACCAAACCATGGTAGAGAGGAAAGCCCTTTGTTGTTACGCTTTATTGAATTATTCCCGGTTGCTCGTAAAGATCATGATATAACGGATCAGCTCAAGCAGAGAGATCAAGGCGGCAGCGACATAGGTCAGGGCTGCAGCGTTCAATACTTTAGCGACTCCGCGTTCTTCGTCATTGGCGATATAGCCTTCTTGAACCATCAGCTGACGGGCACGGTTACTAGCGTTAAACTCGACCGGCAGGGTGACGAGCTGGAAGGCAACGGCGCAAGAGAAGAAGAGAATGCCGAGACCGACCAGGTTCATGGCTTGGAACAGGAATCCGGCAATCAAGAGAAACGGAGCGATACCCGATGCGAAGTTTACGACCGGGAACATCTTGTGGCGGGCGACAAGCATCGGATAGTGCTCCGCATGCTGGATCGCATGGCCGACCTCGTGACAAGCGACGGAGACAGCCGAGATGCTACGTTCATAATAAACGGGCTCGGACAAACGCACAACACGTTTGGTCGGATCATAGTGGTCGGAGAGTGTGCCTGGCACCGGTTCAATTGGCACATCGTGGAGTCCGTTGGCATCCAGCATATGCCGGGCAGCATCGTATCCGGTCATGCCTGTGCTGTTCTCAACCTTGGCCCATTTGTTAAAGGTGCCTTTGACCCGGAACTGAGCCCAGAGCGAGAATATAAAAGCGATAATAATGAGAATAAACATCCAGTCAGAATACATATATCATACCCCCATACAAAGTTGTCGTTTGGTTCTTCACCATTACATCGAAGTGAACTGGTTCAACAAAATTTGAATCGACTCGATACAGGCAGCTCCTTTAGGAAGGATGTTAGCAAGTACTTCCCGGGCTTGACTTGGTTTTAATTCACGCAGAAGCGGGTTGAGTTCCTTCACATCCCGTTCCAGCTGTCTCATCTGTATTTCGAGCTTGGTTAGCTTCTCCGTCATTTCGGAATCATCGGGTACCGACTTCCAGCGATCCAGTCTCTCCTTAATCTCATCGAGAGTATATTTCTCTTGCTTTAACTGATTAATACGTTCGAGAGTGCTTAAGGTTTCAGAACTGTACAACCGGTAATTTTTTAACGTCCGTTTCTCAGGGGAGATTAAACCCAGCTTCGTATAATAGTCAATGGTTCTTTCGCTGATTCCGGCAACCTTGGCCAGCTCACCGATCCGGAAAAGGTTTCCTCTCGTGATCCCCATCATTCATCACCTCACAAGCTTTCATTGAATTGGACATTAATGAATGCATTTATATTTTCATTTTAATAGAAATATGATACATGATCATGAACCATACAGTCAAACGTCATAGTTGTGACAAAAAAACATGGATGTTTAGTCGTCTTTTTTAACTCTACATGATGTTAGACGATTTGCACTGAATGCATTTAATGTTAGATTATATTACACAAATGGTGTTTATCATGAAAAAAATCGTTGCAGATATTCATTCGCCCCCCTATAATGACAATATGAATTCAAGTTGATGTTATATTAATTAACATTAAGGGGAGTGTAAAACATGAACAAAAGATGGCTAGGTTTAATGGCGGGAGCAATCGCATTGCTTGCATTCCCGGCGAGCGCGTTCGCCGCTGATGGGGGAGCCACGAATATTGAATTAACGGCTGGTTTGAACTCCGTGTTCGTATTCTTGGCAGCATTGCTCGTATTCTTCATGCAAGCAGGGTTCGCACTGCTGGAAGCCGGATCGGTTCGTATGAAGAATGCAGGCCACGTTGCCGGTAAAACATTCCTGACCTTCGGCATTTCGATCGTCGCCTTCTGGGCGCTAGGATTTGGCCTGGCATTCGGTAACGGGAACAGCTTTTTCGGATTTGAAGGTTTTTTCTTAAGTGGTGACAATGCATCAGGCTCATTTGATTCCTTGTCCGCTTACGATGTGCCAACGACCATTATGTTTCTGTTCCATTTATCCTTTGCAGCCGTATCCTTGGCTATCGCTTGCGGCGGTATGGCCGAACGTGCGAAGCTTAGCGTTTATATCGTGTTCGGATTGCTGTTCACCATCGTGATTTACCCGATTGTTGCTCACTGGGTGTGGGGCGGCGGCTGGCTCGGGGCTCTGGGTATGCAGGACTTTGCCGGATCAACGGTCGTTCACTTGACAGGTGCTACAGCGGCGCTGGTGGCTACTGTTCTTCTGAAACCCCGACTTGGCAAATATAATAAGGACGGGAAGCCTAACAGCATCCCGGGTCACAACCAGGTTTTATCGGTACTCGGCGTGTTCATCATCTGGATTGGTTGGTTCGGATTTAATCCGGGCAGCACCATCTCCGCACTCACGGACGGCTTCTTCGGGTTTGTGGCTTTAAATACGAATATCGCAGCAGCGGCAGGTGCGCTTGCAGCGTTGCTAATCTCTTGGGCGGTTCTGGGCAAAGCGGATATACCCAGCATGCTGAACGGTATCCTTGCTGCATTTGTTGCCATCACAGGGGCTTGCGCATTCGTGGAACCTTGGGCGGCTGTCGTTATCGGTGCAGTAGCCGGTACGATTACCTTCTTTACGGCTCAGTGGTTTGACCGCAAAGGCATTGATGATCCTGTATATGCATTCTCTGTACATGGTATTGCCGGTATGTGGGGGGCCGTATCCACCGGTTTGTTCGCAGCACCGAGACTTGTTGAAATTACAGGTGTAGGCAAAGAAGGTTTGTTCTACGGCGGGGGCTTCGGTCAGCTTGGCGTTCAGCTTCTGGGGCTGGTCGGAACATTTGCATTCGTTCTCGTGATCTCATTCATCATTCTGTATATCATGAAAGTCACGATGGGTATTCGCGTAACGGAGGAAGAAGAATTGATGGGCCTTGATATCAGTGAACACGGAACTTACGGATATCCGGAGCAAATGAAACTTCTGGCGGAATCGGAAGGGAAGTCCTCTGAGTTTCGTTCCGGAGGCAAAGCGTTACCGGGAAGCGACACCGCATTATAAATACTAAACTCGAAATGGTTAATGAACATGTAATAAGGAGGCCGCGGCATGAAACCTCTGAAATCCGTCAATCTGTTTCCGGTGTTCTTGGAAATTCAGACAGCAGCAACAGCCCAGCAATTACGAGATGAACGGATCGCTTGTCAGAACCATCTGATCGGGATGCGTCATGCCATGGAGCTGAGAGAGTGGATCGCATCCGTCAATACGATGCACGATCTGATTGGACAGCGTGCCGCGGCAATCTGTGAGCAGGACATGTGGGAGGCTGGCTTGGGCCGGCCTCCTGCGCGTTATGCGTTTGTTGCTTTTGGCAGCAGCGGAAGGCAGGAAGCTACGCTGTGGAGCGATCAGGACAATGGTCTGATCATTGGTGATGAGCTGGAGGAGGATCAGCTCCCCTTTTTTCGGGAATTTGGCCTTCGGCTGGCGAATCTGCTGGAGGATGCAGGCTATCCCAAATGTTCGGGAAAGGTAATGTGTTCCGAACCCTTATGGAGCAAAAAGCTTGGCGATTGGAAAAATCAGATTAGCGAGTGGTGTAAAGACCAGCAGTGGGAGCCGATTCGCAATTTCATCATCGCTTCGGACCTCCGTCATGTAGCGGGAGATGGCAAACTATCGGAGGAATGGGTTGACCATTTCCGAAGCTCCGTCGAGCTGCACCCGAGCATCGGCAATGCCGTGCTGCGAAACACGGTCAAGCACAAGGCAACGCTTAATGTCATGGGGCGAATTGTGACGGAGCGGTTTGGTGAGCATGCCGGTGAATTTGACGTAAAATATGGCGTCTATATTCCGCTTGTGAACAGCATTCGCACGATGGCGCTGCAAAGAGGCATCATCGAAACCTCAACGCAAAAGCGCATGGAGAAGGTGATGCTGCTTGAGGGCGGCAACTTGCTGCTGGAAAGCGTGCAGCGTGCTTTCTTGACAGCCCTTCGGCTGAGAAATAACACGCCCCATAGGCTGGAGAACGGGCTGATCACGAGCAGCGGGTATATCCCGCAGGAGCAGCTCAAGAACAAAACCATGCAGTACGAGCTTCGCGATACGCTTGGTGTTGTCAGACGGATACACCGGTCATTGCAGCGAGAGCACCGTTTTGCGGAGAGGAGGAACCCATGACTGAACCGGGACCATCGAACGGGGGCTTCTGGAGATCACTCCGCTTGGGTAACTTTAATTCCGCCATCGCTTCCATGCGCGGGGCGCAGACGGCACAGCAGCTGGCCTTCATCCGATCCCAGATGAAGGATAACCGGAGGCCGGAGGTTCTGGGTACCCCGCTGGACGAGCTGGAGGTTGTCGTATTTGATCTGGAGTCGACGGGCTTCAATCACCAGCACGGTGATGAAATTTTGTCATTCGGTGCAATCAAGGTCATCGGCGAGCAAGTGATCGAGAATGAAACCTTTCATATGATTGTTAACAGCGGTGCTCCTGTTCCTCCATTCATTGCGGAGCTGACAGGAATTACGCAGCATATGG
The DNA here is from genome assembly GCF_018613005.1 of Paenibacillus sp. ISL-20. Classification (NCBI taxonomy): domain Bacteria; kingdom Bacillati; phylum Bacillota; class Bacilli; order Caryophanales; family Paenibacillaceae; genus Paenibacillus; species Paenibacillus sp. ISL-20. The sequence continues at coordinate 68,775 of NZ_JAGGRD010000023.1, read as the reverse complement.
TTGATGCAGCCCCGCCTTTAATGGAGGGGCTGCATGATTTCATGGCTTTTATAGGAGGCAGGGTACTTGTTGCCCATGCCGCTGCGCATGACCGTGGATTCCTGAACGCAGCCTTGTGGAAGACATCGAAGGTTCGATTAACCCATCGGCTTCTCGATACGATGATGCTCGCACAGAGATTATATCCTGAGCAGAAGGACTACAGTCTGGATGAGCTGCTCCGGAGCAGCGGCATCCCGGTGGAGGGCCGGCATCATGCTCTGTCCGATGCGCGCATGACCGCCCGGCTGTGGGCGGATTATATGAAAGAAATTCAGGCGCGCGGCCATGCAACCACGCTGGGAGATTTGTATGTCTATCTAAGCGAGGCATAACCTCTTGAACATGATGGATGCAGCAATAGCTTATTACCCTATTTTGATCTGGCAAGGAATCGGGGCTAGGGAATAGAACTCCGCTTCCGGACGAACCCAGGAATTTGACGGTAGATCGCTGACTAATTCGGCGGTTTCTTTTCCCCGCATAATTTTGTAGGCATGAAGCTGCAAGGGTCTCAAGCCGGGACCGTTTGGAGCTGCAGGAGATCCGATGGCATATACTTGAAGCAATCCGCCGAAGGATGGAAGCTGCAGCAGATCCTCGCCGGACGGCTCAGGGGATGTGTGCGGGTGACTGTGAAACAAACCGACGATTCCTTTTTCAGTTAACACCAAGCGGGTCCATTGAACAGGGTCCAGATGAAAAGAATGCAGCGGAAACTCCGCTGTATTGTTTACGGGGATAAATTGCGTAACGGTTACCGATCGGCTTGTTGCGCTAGAGTGCCCGATAAGGACGCCACAGGCTTCCTCTGGCAGACAATCATACGTATAGTCCGATATATGCTGTTGTACTACCGCGTGCAGCAGAAGCTGCTCCAGGGCCATGTCAGACGGGTTCATCTTTTTCCCTCCCGGGCTATAATTGAAGTTGATCGCGTGTTTGAAAGATCAGGGTTTCAGGGTACAATAGGGACTATAACTAAGTTTAGCAAAGGAACCTATACCTATGAAACGAAATATCATCATTCTCGTCCTGCTTGTTGTTGCGGTAGGCGCTGTAATCTATAACCAAGCCGGCGACAACATTCAAGCCGTCTTCACGCAGGAGAAGCCGCTCCCGACGGAGACGGGTGCCAAGGCTGGACTGCTTGCCCCCTCCTTCACCTTGAAGGGGATGGACGACAAGACCTATGCCGGCGGCGGAGCGAGCGATAAAGCAATGGTCGTCAATTTTTGGGCATCATGGTGTGAACCGTGCAAGCAAGAAGCCCCGGAGCTCGATAAGTTGGCGGCGGAATATGCAGATGAGCTGGAAATCTACGGCGTGAACGTGTCCAAGTATGACAATGAGAAGAAAGCGCGTCAATTCGTTAAGGATTTTGAACTCCGGTATCCGATCCTTCTCGATCCCAAAGGAGAAGTGTTCGAGGAGTTGTACAAAGGACAGGTCTTCCCGACGAGTGTGCTGATTGATCGAAATGGCGTGATCCAGGAAATCATTCTGGGCGCTCCGGATCCCAAGGATCTTCGTAAGAAGGTAACCAAGCTGTTGAATTAGTTGTTGAGCGAAAAGCGGAAGAAACACCAAAAAAAGCGCGGCCACCATGTTCATGACATGGCGGATACGCGCTTTTTATATTGGATACAGCCTTAGTGATTAACCAACCCTTGTCTAGTCACGGACTCATGCACCTGTTCCGGTGAGATTTGGCCGAGCAGCGCATAGCGCATACTGTCCACCAGCGCTTCCCAGCTCGCCTCAATGACGTTGCTGGAGACCCCGACGGTGTTCCAGGAGTTCTCAAAGTTCTTGGATTCGATCAGCACCCGCACTTTGGCTGCCGTCGCATCCTTGTCATCCAGTACCCGTACCTTATAGTCAGCAAGATGCATTTCCTTGAGTGTCGGGAAGTATTGGACCAGCGCTTTACGCAGCGCGTTGTCAAGCGCATTGACCGGACCGTTGCCTTCCGCTGCGGTGTAGATGCTTTCACCGGCAACGTTGACTTTAACGAAGGCTTCGGAGACAACTGGCTGGCCAGCTGATTTCTCTACCAGCATTTTGAAGGATTCGAAGGTAAACAGCTCCTTGAGCTCTCCGTTCGCTTCCCGAAGAAGCAGCTCCAGAGAGGCGTCCGCGCCTTCGAATTGATATCCTTCATGCTCAAGATCCTTGATTTTTCCGATAATATGCTTGGATTGTTCACTAGCCGGATCAAAGTCAAGACCCATGTCTTGCGCCTTCGATACGATGTTGCTCTGTCCTGCAAGCTCGGAAACAAGCACGCGCTGCTTGTTTCCGACTTTCTCCGGTTCGATATGCTCGTACGTTCTGGAATCGCGCAGGATCGCCGAAACATGGATGCCTCCCTTGTGGGCAAAGGCAGCGTTACCCACATACGGCTGGTTGACCGGCATATTGACGTTGGCGATTTCACTGATATACCGTGCGGTATTTGTCAGCGTACGTAGGTTGTCGTCTCCGATGCACTCATAACCCAGCTTCAACTGCAGATTCGGGAGGATGGAGCACAGGTTGGCATTCCCGCAACGTTCCCCATAACCGTTCATCGTTCCCTGCACATGCTGGACACCAGCCTGTACGGCACTCAGGGTGTTGGCAACGGCAAGCTCGCAATCGTTGTGGGTGTGAATGCCGAGTGGAGCGCCGGGCAATGGACCCGCTAAAGATGTCACAATGTTCGAGATCTCGTGCGGGAGACTGCCGCCGTTCGTATCGCACATGACAAGCCAATCAGCGCCTGCCTCTCGTGCTTTGGACAATACGGCAACAGCATATTCGGGATTGTTCTTATAGCCGTCAAAAAAGTGCTCGGCATCAAAAATCACTTCGAGGCCTTTTTGCTTCAGGAAAGCGATGGAATCATAGATCATCGCCAGATTCTCTTCGAGTGTCGTCTGAAGCGCGGTGTGGACGTGGAAATCCCATGACTTCCCGACCAAAGTGGCCGCAGAAACGCCGGATTCCAAAATCCGAAGCAGATTGGCATCCTGGTCGGCGATGGAGCCTTTGCGGCGAGTGCTGCCAAACGCGGTTACTTTTGAGGTTAAGCCGAGATCCTGGACTCTTTTGAAAAATTCGATGTCCTTGCTGTTGCTTCCCGGGATACCGCCTTCAATATAATGAACACCAAGAGCATCGAGTTTCTTGGCGATTTTGACCTTGTCGTCCGCCGACAAGCTGATTCCTTCGCCTTGGGTTCCGTCGCGAAGTGTCGTATCAAAGATGGAAATGGACTTAGACATGATGTCCTCCTTTGGGTGTCCGGGATTGGACCGTATTGTTTATAATTTTGTATTATAGCATTTCTTTGCGGGAAAGTAACAGAGTAAAAAAACAAACCTTACCTATAGAGGCTTATTCTTGACCCGTGTTAAGGGTAACGATATGCTGGAGGCGTTGGTGAAGCCTTCATGATTCCTCATGGATAATGACATGAAGACACTTCATTGACTAAAGAAGATATAATGGAATGGAGTTTATGACATGATTCAATATTCTAATGATCAGGTGACGATTTTTCAAAGTGCGTTATTTCAGACCACTTCAACGGTAATCCAGCTGGATGAGAGTATCATTATCATCGATCCGAACTGGCTGCCGCACGAAATCGATGAGATTCGAGAACATGTTAACGCGGTTCGGGGAAACAGGGAATGTTATCTCATCTTCACGCATGGGGACTACGACCACATTATCGGATATAAGGCTTTCCCGGACGCCAAGACGATTGGGAGTGCCGGACTCAGAGATGACCCGGAAAAAGAGGATAAACTGAAATCAATTCGTGATTTTGATGCTTCCCACTATATTACTCGCGATTATCCCATAGAATTCCCGGTACTTGATATGGTTATCGAGGAAGATGGACAACAGCTCGCAATGGGCTCCACAACGCTTACGTTCTATAGAGCACCGGGACATACTGCCGACGGCTTGTTTACTGTGATTGATTCCGTGGGCGTATTTGCAGCCGGTGACTACTTATCCGATTTTGAGCTTCCATTTATCTTCCAAAGTGCGAGGGACTATGACGGAACGATTCGCCAAGCTGCAAGGATCCTGAAGGAGCATCCGGTTGCTTTGCTCATCCCTGGGCATGGCCGGCATACGACAAGCCGATCTGAGATGAATCGAAGAGTGGAGGCAGCCCGGAGCTATCTGGAACGACTGCGTCAGGCTGTTATGGATGGCGATGATACGGCTCTTGACCAGCTGCGGCAGGAGCACGGATTTGTCTCCGAATTCACGGCGAAGTGCCATAAGGAAAACGTGAGAATCATTCAAAATGAACTTCAAGATGAGGGCAGCAATAAGACTTAAGTAGAACCGTGCCGAAGAAAGAAGGAATTCTGCGTGGGACATATCGACGATTATTATCCGGCCAGTGGCCGCGTTATACTTCATGTGGATATGAATGCTTTTTACTGTTCTGTACACGAAGCGGAGGAGCCGGAGCTCTACCGGGGCAAGCCCACGGCTGTCGCGGGCAGCATCGAGCTGCGAAAAGGCGTCATCGTCACCTGCTCCTATGCTGCACGCTCACTCGGGATCCGCACAGGAATGAACGTGAGACAGGCGCTGCGGATCTACCCTGACCTGATGATCATCCAGCCGGATTTCCACCTATACCGCAAGTATTCCAATGCATTTATGAATATAGCTTATGCTTATACGCCGCTGTTGGAGGCGACTTCGATTGACGAATGTTACCTGGATATAACAGGATCAAAGCAGTTCGGTACCCCCCTGGATATCGCCAGGGAGATCCAGGAGCGCATTCGCGAGGAGTTGTCGCTGCCTTGCTCCGTCGGCATTGCTCCGAATAAATTGCTGGCCAAGATGGCCTCGGACATGAAAAAGCCCAACGGGCTATCCGTGCTGCGGATACGGGATGTCCCGCAGGTACTCTGGAACAGACCCTGTGCAGAGCTGTTTGGCATCGGGAACAAGACAGCCGACAAGCTGCGTAAGCTGAACATCCAGACCATCGGACAGCTGGCCGCTGCCGATGAAGGCCTGCTGACCTCGACTTTTGGCGTAATGGGGTCATGGATGAAACGGGCAGCCAGCGGCATCGACCATGCTCCTGTCGTTGCGGAGCGGGAACAGAGCAAATCGATTGGACACACGACCACGCTCCCGCAGGATGTTACTTCGGCGGAGGAGGCGCGAAGGGTGCTGCTGAATCTGAGCGATCAGGTAGCGCGCCGGCTCCGCAGGCAGGGTCTAATGACCAGCGGCATACAGATCACGCTGCGTAAACCGGATATGAAGACCATCACCCGGTCGAGGCATCTGGCCATTCCGACGGAAAATACCGAGGACATCTACCGGGAAGCGTGCGAGCTGTATCACCGGCACTGGAAGCAGGACAAGCCGCTTCGTCTGCTTGGCGTCACGCTGCAGCAGCTTATCGCGAAGGAGGAATCCGCCATTCAGCTGGACTTGTTCGATTACGAGAAACAGCCAAAGAAAGAATCGCTGACCCGGGTCATGGACGAATTGCGCAATAAATTCGGCGAGAGTGCGGTGCTGACCGCCGGCATGCTGGGAGATGATCCGTCGTCCTTAATCCGCAACCATAAGCGGAGAGGTACATCTTTACAGATGGATTTTGTAAGGGATCTGGGGAACGATAATAAAAATTCCGTTCAGCCGCCCGCGAAGGACCCGGGCCGCGATTAGCCGTTTTTTTGATAGTTGAAGCTCTTTCATCTCCTTTGAAAGTAACAAATTATTGTCGGAAAATGTTAGGAAATATATTTGTATTCCTAAAAAAATTGTATTAATATATGTAGATGGTGGCGGGAGACCGTCAGCTTATACTATGTTTATAGAGATGTTTATAGATATACAGGAGGAAGAGAGACTATGGCGAAGTTTACTTGGGTAGATAAAGATACCTGCATTGCTTGCGGCGCATGCGGAGCAACAGCACCCGATATTTACGATTACGACGACGAAGGCCTGGCAGAAGTTATTTTTGACGGAGACAACAACCGCGGGGTAACTGAAATTCCCGAAGATATGCATGATGATATGCTGGATGCCTGCGATGGCTGCCCAACAGATTCAATTCGTATAGCTGACGAGCCGTTTAACGCAGAATAACCAATACCGCTTTAAGCCCTGATATTCCATCTTGAACTTATACCGACGCCCTCTGCCCGACAAAGGCAGGGGGCGTTTTTTCGTATCCGACGATTCATACATAATTAGAGCGTTTATTCCGATATACAGGATAATAGAGGTAAAAATGTCATAAAAGGAGGCTCCCGAATGAACAATTCGCTGTACCTCAAAAGGTATGTGGAGACGCATCCTGATAATAAAATGGCCTGGTACCTGCTGGGGAAGGAATATGAGCAGGCCGGCGAACAGGGCAAGGCAAATTACTGCTACAACAAGGCAGAAGGGGTCTATGAAGCCTTCGAGCTTAGTCAGGTCCCGTCCGATATATGGAAAAATTACGAACAGCGTTTATTGGAAATGGAGAGGGACAAGGACCGCAGGCGAAAAAGAACCCGGCGTTTGCTTGCTGCGCTGGTGTTATTGCTGCTGGTATTTCTTCCTCCAGCCCAGGCGCCGGGCTCCGTTCCGGGGGATTTTGCATCAGATGTGTTTCCGCCGAATGAGCCGGTATCCGCCTCGGCCGTTAACAAAGAGAAGCGGGATTCGCGTAAAGAACCGCTGTATACCGCCGTTTCTTCCGGACAGGAGAAGGATTCCGCCGGAGCCCTGTCCTCATTGCTCCGGCATCCGCAGGCATTGCCGAATTGGTCGGTTGCGCTGGGAATGAAGCAATCGGGCAAGTGGCAGTTATGGAGCAAGGACATGGAACGTTTATACGGATTGCATCGGGATGCTAAAGGCGCCATTGCGATCCAGCCATATGAAGGAGCGGCATTGGAGTGTGATTGCGAGCCTGCGGATAGTTCGCAGCTTAAACGGAGCGCGGGGCAATGGGCGGATCTGCAAGTCGAGACGGCCGTGCTGCAGCAAGCGGCCAACCAGTATAAGGCTCGGCATGGACGCCTGCCTAAAGGCTTGAATGAACTGACGCAGCCGTATCCGAACAATTGGCTGTCCGGCCGTTCGAAAGCAATGGAAGCAATGTTCGGAGATTTAATGAAGCGTAAGTCCCAAGGAACTGGCGGCCATGAGGACCAGCCGGGGCAGCAGCCTGGGAACGACCCGGAGGAGACTGGATATTGGGGGACTTCGCCGAACGGGGATCCTTTTTTTGAGCAGCCGCTTCAGGTCATCATTGACCGGAAACATCATCGGCTTGCCGTTGTCAGCGGCACCGTCATGCTGCGCAATTATGCGGTCGGACTTGGAGGAGCGAAAACGCCGCTGGGTGATTTTCATATTAATGACAAGGTTGTTAATCCGAACGGGACCACGAAGGGCCCCTATGGGACGCGGGGAATGCAGCTGTCCAATACGCAATACGCGATACACGGTACGCTAGACGTGGACAGTATCGGAGCAAATGAATCTGAGGGCTGCATCCGTATGCTTAAAGAGGATGTGGAGGAGCTGTTTGATCTGGTTCCGATGGGAACAGTCGTGAAAATTCGGGAAGGGGTTCTGCCCGAGGACCTGTGGACGCCGAAAGAGCGTTTTAAGCTCAAGCTTGCCCAGGGGCAGACCAACCCCAACAAGGTGTATCACTGGCTGGATTAAGGCTGGGCGATCACAATTAAAACGATAATCAGGATAATAAGAAGAGCGATGCCGGAGCTGATCCATAGTATGGCCTTCTTATTAACCTCTTCTTTTTTCTGCTGCAAGGTCGGAGGCTTACGTTTGGCTGACATGTCTTTCCCCTCTTTCTCTTCATGATCATGAAAATGATTTGTACAATCCTCCTTTATTGTAAGGGGTTTGTCCCGAAATTGCCATATCGCTTTCTCGTCAGGACGATCGCCCGGTTTATGCTGAAGAACTTTCTTTTTGAAGCAGAAACGGATAAACTGAAGGATAGAGAAATAACTGGATGAGAGGAAGAGTGGATGTGCTGTACCGCAACATAGGCAAACCTATATTTTTTAAACTCGATCCCGAGAAAGCTCACCACCTTGTGGTTGGCGGCCTTGGACGTGCCTCCGGCGTGGTTGGCGCAGACGCTGTCATGCGAGGGATGTACGGTGTTAGCGAAACATCGGATTTGGCAGTGGACCTGTTCGGGCTTCATTTCCCGACACCGGTCGGACTTGCCGCCGGGTTAGATAAAAATGCTCAGGCTGTCAAAGGTTTCTCCTCCATCGGCTTCGGATTTATGGAAGTAGGGACGGTGACCCCGAAGGGACAACCGGGCAACGAACAGCCGCGATTGTTCCGGCTTCCTCCGGATGAGGCACTCATCAACCGGATGGGCTTCAACAACGAAGGGGCCGAGGCGATGGCAAAGAGGCTGTCCGCACTCAAGGAACGCCGTATTCCGGTTGCCGTCAACATCGGAAAGAACAAGGCGACTCCGAACGAGAAAGCCAACGGTGATTACGAAGCTTGCATTCAAGCTTTATTTCCGTATGGCGACTTTTTTGTTGTCAACATCAGTTCCCCGAACACGCCGGACTTGCGCAGCCTTCAGCATGGGAGTGAATTGTCATCCTTGCTGGAAGCCGTGAAGAACGAAATGTCCCGCCAAGCGAAGATCCATGGAGGCGAGAAGGCCGTCCTGGTGAAGATTGCGCCGGATGTGAGTGATGAGGAACTGGAATTCATGGTGGATACGATTAGTGCAAGCGGCGTTTCCGGTATTATCGCCACGAATACGACGCTTTCCAGGAATGGTCTGACGCACGGTAACGCCAAAGAAACCGGCGGCCTTAGCGGGAAACCGCTGCGTAACCGATCAACGGAGATCGTATCCCGGATTTACAGGCAGACCGGCGGTGCGCTTCCGATTATCGGGTCTGGCGGAATTTTTACGGCAAGTGATGCTTATGACAAAATACGCGCGGGCGCAAGCCTGGTGGAAATTTATACAGCACTTATCTATGAAGGGCCTGAGGTGAACCGCAAGCTTCATTCCGGTCTCCGGGAGCTGCTTGCACGGGATGGCTTCAGCCATATTTCCGAAGCCATCGGGGCTAATCATCGGTAAAGGGTAAAGACAGGAGGCAAGGCGATGGACGTTAGAGACTGGGGGACATTTTTGCTTCCGTATGAGCAGACCGTTGAGGAATTGAAGGTTAAATTCAAGACGATGCGTTCCGAACTGAAAAAACGGGAGGAATACGCACCTATCGAATTCGTAACGGGTCGGGTCAAACGGATCTCGAGCATACTGGACAAGGCGAAACGCCTCGATGTGCCGATGGACGAGTTGGAAACCGGGATTGAGGATATCGCAGGCATTCGGATTATGTGTCAGTTCGTGGAGGATATCCGGCGGGTGGCCGAATATATCCGGGCACGGAAAGACCTGACTGTATTATACGAGAAGGACTACATTACCAATTTCAAAGAGAGCGGCTATCGGAGCTTTCATATGATTATCGAATATCCGGTGCAAACGGCTTTGGGGCAAAAGAAGGTACTTGCCGAAATTCAGATCCGCACGCTGGCTATGAATTTCTGGGCTACGATTGAGCATTCCCTTAGCTACAAGTATCGGGAAAGCCTTCCGGATGACATTCGGGCCCGACTGAAGAAGGCTGGAGAAGCGGCGAATACGCTGGATACGGAAATGTCGAGCATCCGGGAGGATATATTGGAGGCGCAGCGGCAGTTCGAGGACGATTCCAATATTACGACACAGGTGCTGAACGCGATTCACAAGCTGTATTTCTTCCATCTGGTCAATGAGGCGATTGCTTTTCAGAGCCGGTTTAACGCGATATTTCAGGAACATGACATGGATGCGATGAAGGTGCTTCTGGATGAGGTGAAGGAGCTGCTGGCCGAAGCTAAGAAGAAAGTAAACGAGCATGAGCTATGAACCGCTGTATGTTGCTTACCTCGTCTACTTTAATCGTGATCGGGACTACTTCGAATGTCATGAAGTGTTAGAGGAACTGTGGCTCGCACGGGATCGTGATCCAAGGTATAAGGGACTTCTGCAAGTGGCTGTCGGGCTTTTTCATTTCCGGAACAACAACGTAAGAGGAGCCTATAAAATGTTCACAAGCGCTGTATCCCGACTCGGGAGTTATCCCGGCGATGAACTGGGGATCTCGATGGGGAAGCTGGTAAAGGAAGTACGTGACTATGCCAAGCAGCTGTCGTGGTATGACGTTCGTCCATTTCCCTATAGGGATTTGACAATCGAAATTGGGGATACTGAGCTTAAGCAGGCAGTTCAGTTGGCATCGGAGCGCATCATGCCGAACATTCCCCAGCGGCGAAAGCCGGAGCGGGCACATTCCAAGTAACTTTAGGAACAAGTGAAAAAAGAGCTGCCCGTCTGTAGAGAGATCTACTTTTGGGCAGCTCTTTTTTATATGACCATTTAGGATTAAGATTCGGTACCTTTGTATTTATCATCGATGAACTGTTTGATTTCCTCGACGGATTTTCCTTCGTCATGAAGCCGTTTGGCATCCTGCAGCTCGGTCAGGCAGATGCCGCATTGAGCGCCATGGTCCGTCCATTTGACTTCGCCGTCCTTGTTCTCGGCAATGAAGCAGCGATGAAGGGAATCGTGATAGCCGTTCTCCTCGTCCATGCAGCCGCAATAACATTTGATTTCCTTTATGATGTCTTCTAATTCTCCGACCGTGGCATAGGTTGCTTGCGTATTGTCGGTATAGCTCGACAAGAACTTCGGCATAACCGTCATGCTGGCTGTTGTCTCATATCGTTCAGAATCGGCGCCGTGCTGATGCCCGGCAGCGGATTCTTTACCACCGCATGCGGTCAGCAGCATGCCCGAAATAACGAAGGTAAAGAGGATGGCGCGAGTGCGGTTCATTTCGTCACGCTCCCTTTATATTTATCCAGGATTTGCTTGAAGTCATCGATGGAGTAGCCTTCACTGGAACCTTCCGGTTTCAATCCGCCGACCATGCGTTCTTTCTCTACACCGTTCTCGAAGTAGACCAGCGTCGGGGTGAACTCAATGTTGTATTCTCTCCAGCCTTCCTGATACTCGCGAAGGTTGTACTGGTGCATGGTAATTCCAGCATCATCCGCCAAAGGCATCAGTTCCGGGGTTGTCGCACGGCAGTGCGGACAGTCGGATGCAAAGAAGTACACGAAGAAGTTCTCTTTGTTGTCGACCTTGCTCTTCAGCTGATCCGGCAAAATGATTTGCTGGTAGTTCGGATCATTAAGGAGTTCTTGCGTAGCCGGGTTCAGGCTGGAGACCTTCTTGCCCCCGTACAATTCGCTTGCTTCTCCTTGACCGTTCAAGAAAATGAGTGCAGCAATCAATAAGACGAAGACTCCGCCGAAGGCGTATAATGCGGTGTATTTATTCTTTTTTTTGCGGTTCATGGATCCACCCCCTAATGATAAATTATAAATAAGGACTTGTCCTTTTTAATGTAGTTTATTATACAATATTAAAAGTCGGAGCGGAACATGCGAATGTTTGCTTCAGCACGGTGAAAATATACTTCAAACGATACGATACAGAAGAGGTAGGTACCATGTATGGCGTTACAACTGCCCTCGCCGTTTCTGGCGAAGATGAAATCGCTGCTTGGCGAAAACTATGACAATTTTATGAAGTCTTATGAACAAGCCCCGAATGCCGGCATTCGGGTGAATACGCTGAAGATCAGCAGAGAGGAATTCATGAGGCAGGAATATTGAAGAATGAGTATCCAGCAGGGTGGAGGTGGACATCGATATGAGTGCTAAAGGCAGAACAACGCAAAGATTGGACAAGGTGTTATCCAATCTGGGATTCGGCTCGCGGGCCGAATTGAAGAAAAAGGCCAAACAAGGGAGCATCGTGGTCAACGGAACAGTGATGAAGGACTCAGGTAAACATGTTGATCCTTATACGGATATCATTGAGTTTGAGGGGGAGACCGTTCAATACCGGGAATTTGTGTATCTCATGCTGCACAAACCTCCGGGCGTCATTTCGGCGACCGAGGATCTTCGTGACCGTACGGTGCTGGATCTCCTGGATGAGGACTATCTGATCTTCGAGCCGTTTCCGGTGGGCCGATTAGATAAGGACACGGAAGGACTGCTGCTGCTTACAAATGACGGTAAATTGGCCCATGAGCTGCTGTCGCCCCGGAAGCATATCCCGAAAACCTATGAAGCGATTGTAGAGGGCAGGGTGGACGATGAGGATGTACGGTTGTTTGCTGCGGGAGTTACCTTAGATGACGGTTACGTAACGTTGCCCGGAGAGCTGGTGATCCATTCCCATGAGGAACGAGGCGACGGGGCCCAACTGTCCCGCATCTCGCTGACGATCCATGAAGGTAAATTTCATCAGGTCAAGCGGATGTTTGAGGCGGTAGGCAAAAAAGTCATATATCTCAAAAGAGTCAGCATGGGCGAACTTCGACTGGATGAAAAGCTCGAGATCGGGGCGTACCGGGAGCTGACCGAGCAAGAATTATCTTTGATCGGAAGGGCATTACCACGATAGAGAAATAGAGACTAAAGGATGGATGGAGAATGGCATACAAATTGGTAGCACTTGATGTTGATGGAACGCTGCTGAATGATGATCATGAAATCACGGAGAAAACGAGGAACACTGTAATGGAAGCCGCAAAACAAGGGGTGGAAATTGTACTGTGCACAGGCAGAGGACCGCTGAATTCGATACCTTTTATGAAAAGCATGGGTCTTGGCGGTTATGTCATCAGTCATAATGGTGCGGCAACGGTAGAAGTGGAGACCCAAAAAATTGTGCATCAGTTCGGGATGGACCCGCTTCAGCTTGAGCCTTTCATGAAATACTGCCGTGAGCACGGGGTGCATTTTGACGTGAATACCGCCTTTGAGATGTATGTGGACCAAGTGGAGGAGCTTGCCGGTCCGGTGCGTTCGATGTACGAGAACTATTTAATGCTGCCAAGCAACCTGCCGTCATGGGAGGAGCTGTCAGACCCGGTGGTCAAATTCACAACCTTTGGCGAATCCGCCGATATCGACCGCGTCTACGCAGATTGGAGCCAGTGGACCCTTCCTTTTAACATGCTGCGAAGCGGAGAGTACTTCATCGATCTTATGCATAGTGAAGCATCCAAGGGAAGCGCGCTTCAGCAGCTGGCAGCAAGAAGAGGTTATGAGCCGGACGAGGTGCTGGCCATCGGCAATTACTTCAACGATATTACGATGCTGACCTATGCAGGGATGGGGATTGCGATGGATAACTCTCCGGTCGAGGTCAAGGCTGCAGCCAATGCGGTCACAACTTCGAATAATGAGGACGGCGTACACGAGGCATTGGTGAAATATTGTTTGTCGTAAATCGACTGTTTTATAAAAGAGAACCCGCCACGAACACTTGAAAAAGTGCCTGATGGCGGGTTTTTTGCGTGGATTGGCACCTGTTAACAGTTTTCATTCAGAGTATGAGGACAAGCATTTTCTTCCAAATTTGGATTGACACGTTGCCAACGGCATGCTATTTTTATCAATGAAAATGATAATCATTATCAATTATTAAGGCTTATAACATGCCTGCATAGCCTGCATCTCGTTTTATCGGAAAAAGGAGGCAACTCATGCGTACGGAAGAAGAGCTGAAAATAGATAGCCTATCGGATTCGGATCGTAGCGGGAGAACCAGTCTGGTTGAGATTAAGGAGTTTATCGATTGCCACTATAAAGAGGCGTTATCTATTGGCCAATTGGCCAGGATGGCTAATATTTGTCCTAAGTATTTTGTGGATTTATTTAAAAAGACATTCGGCCAAACCACGATCGACTACCTAACCCACGTTCGTATGAATCACGCCAAGCGTTATTTGGCCGAATCGGACGATCGGCTTCGAGACATCGCACAGCGAGTCGGCTATAAGGATGAGTTCTACTTCAGCCGCATCTTTAAAAAGAAGGTGGGCATGTCGCCGTCGGAATATGCCCGAAATTCGAGGCAGCTTATCGCGGCCTGCTCTTCCTCTATCATCGGGCAGCTGGTAGCGTTGAATGTCGTCCCTGCTGCTGCGCCTCTTGATGCGAAGTGGACCCCGTATTACTACAATGCCTATCACTCGGAGATCAAGTCGCGCTTAAAGCTGACATCCCCTTATCCGGACAGCCGTTTCGAGGAGAATATCGAGCAGCTGTTCCGTGCCAAACCTGACGTTATTATCGGCATGGACCATCTCGGTCCAGAGGAAGTCACCAAGCTGGAGCATATTGCCCCTACCTTGATTGTTCCGTCCCATGCAGGGTGGAGGAAGCAACTGGAGAGTATCGCAACGTTTTTGAATAAAGAAGAGCAGGCACAATCCTGGATAGAACAGTATGAACGTCGAGTGCAGTACGCACGCTCACGAATGCGGCAGGTAATGGGAAGTGAGAATATCCTTGCCCTGCGAATATATGGACAGAGCCTCTATGCATACGGTAACCGGGGACTTAAGGAAGTGCTATATCAGGATTTACAGCTCAAGGAAGCTTGCGGTCTGGATACCATGCGTAATCAACAGATCACGCTGGATGATTTGCAACGGATCAATCCGGACCGGATCCTAATCGCGGTATGCCCTGAAGCCACATCACGCCGCTATTGGCTTGCGCTTCAGCATTGTGCGAATTGGCAGACACTCCGAGCTGTCGTTCGAGGCAGCGTCTACATGATCTCGTCCGATCCGTGGTTCGAATATTCCGCTCTTGCCGTGACGAGAATGTTGGACGAGGCATTGCTGCTGTTTACAGGAGATAGTCCAAACGGAGTTCTGGATAAAAGCCATGGTGAATCGTTTGCTACGTAATATATACTCGACTTAATTGAGAATCATTATCACAGGAGGAGATATATTGTGGCAGAACGTTTTAACCGTGGAAAAAGAAGTTGGAGGATCAAAATATCAGCACTTGCGTGCTGTGTTATCGTCATAGGCTTGTTGTCAGGCTGTGGGGACAAGGTGGATTCCGAAGCAGCGGGCGGCGATCAGC
The DNA here is from genome assembly GCF_018613005.1 of Paenibacillus sp. ISL-20. Taxonomy (NCBI): domain Bacteria; kingdom Bacillati; phylum Bacillota; class Bacilli; order Caryophanales; family Paenibacillaceae; genus Paenibacillus; species Paenibacillus sp. ISL-20. The sequence continues at coordinate 53,655 of NZ_JAGGRD010000023.1, read as the reverse complement.
AGGCAGCGAAGAACGTAGCAATCGAGACGACCGGCACCGTTGAGGACGGTCAGGAATCGACGGAGGAAACAGGGACGAACAGTGAAGGGACATCGACGAAGGAGGAGCGAACGGTAACGGATGAGCTTGGGCATGAAGTGAAGATTCCGGCTGATGTGAAAAACGTGTTCGCACCGAACATGGAGGATTCTTTGCTGAAGCTTGGCGTGAAGCCTGTTGCACAATGGGCCAACGGCAAGATGGGACACACCTATTTGCAGCAGGAGCTGGACGGCGTCCCCTTGATTGATTTTTCAGGAGGCTTACCTTCACCAGAAGCCCTGATGTCCTTTGAACCGGATCTCATCGTGCTCCATACCGAAACCTATGCCGCGGACGGTACATATGAAAAATACGCCAAAATCGCGCCAACATATGTGTTCAAAAATGCTTCCGGTAATGTTGAGAAATCGCTGACCATCTTGGGGGATCTACTTGGGAAAGCGTCGGTGGCCGAGACCGCTCTGAAGGATTACGAGCAAAAAGCAAGCGAAGCGAAGGCTAAGCTGAGTTCCGTGGTGGGGGACAAGAACGTTGCCATCATTCGTTTTGCACCTAGAGGCGTCAGTTTGATGGGCGGAAATTATCTCTGCGGCTTTGTGCTCCATCAAGACCTGGGACTGGGCAAGTCCAAGCTGGTCGAGAAGGAGAATGCAGCTAACATCTCGCTGGAGATACTGCCGCAGCTGGATGCGGACTATATTTTTGTCATTAACGCCTATGATCAGGGAACCGAGCGTTTGAAGGAAATCACGGAAAGCCCGATTTGGAAGGGCATGCCGGCTGTGAAGAACGGGCAGGTCTATGAAGCGAATAACGAATACTGGCTGGGAAGCGGCCTGATCGCCTACGAGAAAATCGTGGATGATGTCGTTCGCTCCATTACGGGTCAATAGGGAGGCACGACATGAGCAATCATACGCCTTCTGTTGATATGATGCGGCGCAGCGTGGAGCTGCCCCATGCGGAGCATTGGGTGATGCGCTCGAGGGCAGGGCAGCGCCGCTACCGAATCATTGCCGCACAGCCTACGGGGCAGGCTCCGCCGTCAGGATATCCGGTCATCTATCTGTTAGACGGCAACAGCGTATTTCATACGATGGTCGAAACGCTGCGCCTGCAGTGCCACAGGCCGGATAAAACAGGGATATTGCCGGCGGTCATAGTCGGTATCGGTTACGACACGGAGGGGCAGTATGCCCAGGATCGGTTTTATGATTACACGCCCTACCCCAATACGAACTTCAAGAACAAGCGGGATAGCACCTCCGTCCCGGAACAGGGGGGAGCGGCTGAATTCCTGCAATTCATCGAGGAGGAACTGAAACCGCAGATCGAGAGCGAATTTAACATCGACCGCCGTCGTCAGACGATCTTCGGCCATTCCCTTGGCGGGCTGTTCACGCTCTATGCCATGTTCAGCAAACCGCAGGCATTCTCGTGTTATATCGCGGGCAGCCCATCTATTCACTGGAATCAGGAATATTTACATGAGCTGGAGCAGCGCTTTGTCGAACGCATCAAGGAAGAGCCTTGCCATGTTCGGCTGCTGCTTGGTGCAGGAGAGCACGAGAGGTCCCATGTCACCGGCAATTGCATCAGCGCATCCCAACTCGCCGAGCGTCTGGCTGCTGTGTCGGCGTATGGCATCCGAGCCGAATTCAAAGAGTTTGAGGACGAGGGGCATCTTTCCGTGCTGCCTGTCCTCATCAGCAGAGCATTACGTTATGCACTTTATCCTCACGACTAAGGAGGTGATCGCCTTGGAGATTACAGGTATTAACGGGAAAGTAGCCCTCGTGACCGGTGCCGCCCAAGGGATAGGCGAAGCGGTGGCACGAGCCCTCGCCCGGCAAGGAGCTGTCGTCGCGGCTTGCGATCGGAAGGAGGATGAGCTGATGAGCCTTACGGCCGATCTATGCAGCTCAGGTGTACAGGCTGCGGCTTACAGGACGGATGTCAGCTGCAGTGCCGAGGTTGAAGCGATGATTGAGCGGATTGAGGAGGAACTCGGTCCGATCGAGATTCTCGTTAACGTTGCCGGAGTGCTGCGAATCGGAGGGGTTGAGTCCCTTCGCGACGAGGATTGGCAGGCGCATTTCAACGTCAACACCAACGGTGTATTCTACACGTCACGCTCCGTCGTAAGACGGATGGTGAGCCGTAATTCCGGAGCAATCGTGACGGTGAGCTCGAATGCATCCAAAGTTCCGCGGGCCCAGATGTCGGCTTATGCTGCTTCCAAGGCAGCGTCTACGATGTTCACAAAGTGTTTGGGGCTGGAATACGCCCGTCATCACATTCGCTGCAATGTAGTTTCCCCCGGTTCTACGGATACCGGGATGCAGCGCTTGCTATGGAAGGATGATCAAGGCGCAGGGCCCATCATCGAAGGGGCGCTGGACTCTTACCGTGTCGGCATACCGCTTGGTCGAATCGCGCACCCTTCCGATATTGCGGATGCTGTCATTTTTCTCGTATCCGATCGGGCCCGGCACATGACCATGCAGGATGTATGCGTGGATGGCGGTGCGACGCTAGGCTGCTGAGGATTCGCGTGTTTTATTCTTTTTACAATTCGATAAATGGTAGGCTCATAAGCAGAGAGGAGACTGAAATGTTACAGTATGATGCTCCAACCGCAGCCGAGGCTGCGCAACTTATGGAACAATACCGGGTCGGTTCGTCCTTCTTCTTCTCATCCCCGCGCAAGACGTTGTTAACGCATGGAGAGTACTCAAGACTTTCGATTCCCTCAGAGAACGACCATAGTTCACTGCCGGAACGGGCCTGGGAACTGCTGGACCTCGCCAAGCAAGCGGGACGGCCAGATGCCGTTGTTGTAGGCGCCATCCCTTTTGACATATTAAAACCGGCGAGCCTGTTTATTCCGCTTACGGCTCAGTGGTATGATTCCCTTCTATTCTCTATAGGCCAAGCCCCGGAAAGGTCCCGGATTTCCAGTTACAACGTGCTGTCCGTTCCCGAACCGGCGGCGTTCAAGGAAGGCGTGAACCGGTTGCTGGATCTGATTCGTCAAAAGAAACTCCATAAAGCGGTGCTATCTCGAACACTGGATATCACGCTTCCTCATGCCTTGTCCATTCCTCATATATTGAATCACTTAGCCTATCATCACTCCCATGGCTATACGTTTGCCGTTCCGTTGGCACCCGAGTCATCCCACGCTTCCAGTCCGGATGCCGTTGCATCCACAAGGACTCTGTTTGGCGCAAGCCCAGAGCTGCTCGTAACAAAGAAGGGGCTTCGGATCAAGGGGAATCCTTTGGCAGGTTCTGCCGCTCGGAGTGCCAATCCAGTTGAAGATAAGCGGCGGGCGGCAGCGCTGCTGTCATCCGCCAAGGACCGATATGAGCATGCCATCGTGATTGATGCTGTGGCGTCGGCCTTGCAGCCTTATTGCAGCAAGTTGGAGGTACCCGCCGAACCTTCCCTCATCCACACGAATGCCATGTGGCATCTGTCTACCGAAATCAACGGCGTCCTGAAGGATGATTCCGTAACATCGTTGGATCTTGCTCTGGCGATGCACCCGACACCGGCGATCTGCGGTACGCCGACCGATGCGGCCAGGGATGTCATACGAGCGATCGAGCCATTTGATCGCGGCTTCTATTCGGGGGCCGTTGGTTGGTCGGATGCTAATGGAGACGGCGAGTGGGCCGTAACGATTCGCTGCGCGGAAACGGAAGGAACTTTACTGCGGGTGTTTGCGGGAGCCGGAATCGTATCAGGCTCCAATGCGGAAGCCGAGCTGGCCGAGACGTCAGCCAAATTCCGCACGATTCTTGCAACCATGGGCTTGAATGAACAACACACAACGCTTTTGGAGGAGGAATGAGGTTGTTGGAATTGGCAGGTTGTAAGGCTTGGCCGGAGGAGTTTGCTGCCCGTTATCGGGAGGAAGGATGCTGGCAAGGCGAAACGTTTGGAGCGCTGCTGCGGAAGCGTGCGGCAGCGCATGGGGAGCGGACTGCAATCGTGAGTGGCGATCAGCGTACAAGTTATGCTGAGCTGGACAACCGGGTGGACCGCCTAGCATCGGGATTTCTTAAGCTCGGAATTAAAGCGCAGGAACGGGTTATCGTTCAGCTGCCGAATATCGAGCCATTTTTCGATACGATATTTGCGCTGTTCCGCATCGGGGCAATTCCTGTCTTCGCCCTGCCCGTCCACCGCCGGAGCGAAATCGTATATCTATGCGGATTCAGCGAAGCTGCCGCTTATATTATTCCGGATCAGGATTCGGGATATGATTACCGGGACTTGGCAGCTCAAGTTCAGACATCAGTTCCTTCGCTGCGCCATGTCATCGTTGCAGGCGACCCGGGCTTTGGCACATTTCTATCCCTGGATGACCTGTATCTTGATGATTCGGGCAGTCCTTCAAGCGAATTAGACGAGGAAGGCCCCGATCCCGGCGATGTTGCGTTCCTGCAGCTGTCCGGCGGGACGACCGGACTGCCGAAGCTCATTCCGCGCACGCATGACGACTATATTTACAGCTTGCGCATGAGCGCTGAAATCTGCTCGCTGGATAAGGATAGCGTTTATTTGGCGGTACTGCCCGCTGCCCATAACTTTCCGCTTAGCTCGCCGGGCGTACTGGGGACGCTGTATGCGGGAGGGAGAGTTGTCCTTGCCCGGTCCGCGAGTCCGGAGGTGGCGTTTCCGCTGATCGCCTCCGAGGCCGTAACAATAACGGCGGTCGTCCCGCCTTTGGCCTTAATCTGGCTTGAGGCCGCACAATCCCGCTCGGATGACCTGTCCCACCTTCAGGTGCTGCAGGTGGGCGGGGCCAAGTTCAGTGCAGAGGCAGCCAAGCGGGTAAAAACGGTGCTGGGATGTACGCTGCAGCAAGTTTACGGGATGGCGGAAGGCTTGGTGAACTATACCAGGCTGGATGACCCGGAAGAGATAACGGTGCATACACAGGGGCGTCCGATGTCCCCGTATGATGAAGTGCGGCTGGTCGATGAGGATGACGTAGAGGTGGCTCCCGGTGAAGTGGGGGAACTGCTGACACGGGGACCCTATACAATTCGCGGCTACTATAAAGCGGACAAGTTTAACGAAAAGGCTTTTACCACAGACGGCTTCTATCGAACGGGTGATCTGGCGAGCATGACGCCCTCAGGATACCTGGTGATCGAAGGCCGTTCCAAGGATCAGATTAACCGCGGGGGTGACAAAATCGCGGCCGAGGAGGTCGAGAATCATCTGCTTGCCCATCCGAGCGTGCACGATGCAGCCGTGGTCGCCATGTCGGACGAGTATCTGGGCGAGCGGACCTGTGCCTTCGTTATCGTCCATGATGCTGCGGTTAGCGGCAATGAGCTGAAGGCTTTTCTCAGAAATAGGGGGCTCGCTGCATACAAAATCCCGGATCGGGTGGAGTTTATGGATACCTTCCCGCACACGGGTGTCGGTAAAGTAAGCAAAAAGAGTCTGCGCGAACTAGCGATACAAAAATCATGACGCTCGGGTGAATATATCCAATTAACTTAGAAATGAGGAGATATGATGGCACTTCCTAAGATTTTACCTTATCCCATGCCTGGGGAGGCGGATCTGCCCAAGAATAAGGTGGCATGGACGGCAGATCCCAGCCGTGCTGTACTGCTCATCCACGATATGCAGCAATATTTCATCGACGCGTTCACTCCGGATCAATCGCCTGTCGTGGAGCTGATCGCCCATATTCAGAACCTTCGCTCCTGTTGTGCTGAGCTTGGCATTCCCGTGATCTATTCGGCACAACCTGGCGGACAAGCACCGGAGCAGCGTGGTCTGCTGCAGGATTTCTGGGGGTCCGGCATCAATGACGGTCCTTACCAGAAAAGATTCGTGGATGCGGTGGCGCCGACGGAACGGGATCTGCTGTTAACCAAATGGAGATACAGCGCCTTCCAGAAAACTAATTTGCATGAAATGATGCGCGAGCAAGGCCGTGACCAGCTGATGATCTGCGGGATTTACGCTCATATCGGTTGTTTGCTGACCGCAACCGAAGCTTTTATGAAAGATATACAGCCATTCTTCATTGCGGATGCCCTTGCCGATTTCTCGGAAGAGAAGCATCGTCTGGCACTGACTTATGCTGCCGAACGCTGCGCTGTTACGCTGACCACGGAGCGTTTGGTTGCTTCGTTAACTCAAGAGCAGCATACGGTCTCGGAGCATTCTGTGGCTCCAAGCGGAGAGCGGGATTCGGAGAGTTCTGCGGACGCACTACCGCTGCTGACGCTGCAAACGTTGCGAGAGAACGTAGCAGATTTGCTGCAGGAGCAGCCGTCTAATATTGGTGATGATGACCATCTAATTGAGTACTGGGGGCTGGATTCCATTCGGATCATGAGTTTGGCCGAGCGTTTGCGGCGTGAAGGCATCGATATCAGCTTTGTGGAATTGGCCGAGCGGCCGACACTGGCGGGCTGGTGGGAATTGCTGTCGGATAAGCTGAGCTTGTCGCGGCCTAATTATGATTATTATACGGTGTAAGGAGGGATGGATATGCTTGAGCGGGAGAAGGAGCGCTGGTCTCTGTCCGGAGCGCAACTGGGGATTTGGTACGCCCAGCAGCTTGACCCGGTCAATCCGTTATTTAACACGGCGGAATGCATTGAAATACGAGGACCTATAGACCCGGTTCTGTTCGAGAGGGCTTTACGTCAGGTGGTCGTGGAGGCAGAAGCATTGCATGTTCGCTTCGGCGAAGATATGGACGGCCCTTGGCAGTCGATCGATCCATCTCCGGACTGGCCCCTTCATGTGCTGGATGTCAGCGGGGAGGAGAATCCTCATCATGCTGCCCAAAGCTGGATGGAACATGATCTTGCCCAAGCAGTCGATCTGAGCCGAGGGCCGCTATTTACGGAGGCGCTGTTCAAGATCGCTGCCGATCGCTATTATTGGTACCAACGCATTCATCATATCGTAATCGATGGGTTCGGCGTATCGCTTCTGCTGCAAAAAGTTTCCCAAGTCTACACGGAATTGGCGGGCAGAGTATCTTCCGGCATAGGAGCGTTCGGCAGGTTTCGTACGATCCTGGAAGAAGATACGTCATACCGCATGTCGCAGCAGCTTGACTTGGATCGTGAATTCTGGCTGCAGCGCTTTGCCGATGAGCCGGAGGTCGTTAGCTTAGGCGGTCAGGCACAGCGTTCGGCACGCAGCTTCCTGCGCCGTTCGGTGCAGCTTCCCGAATCTTCGATCCATCGCTTACAGGAGGTCGCACAAGCATCAGGGACAAGCTGGCCGGATGTAATTGCGGCTGCAACGGCTCTATATATACACCGTATAACAGGCGCTGGGGATGTTGTGCTTGGATTGCCGGTGATGTGTCGCCTAGGTTCGGCCTCCATCCGTATTCCAGGCATGGTCATGAATGTGCTGCCGCTCCGGGTGCACATAAGGCCCGATATGAGTCTGATCGACCTGATGCAGCAGGTCGCACGGGAGGTTCGCGAGATCAAGCGGCATCAGCGCTACAGGCATCAGGACATCCGGCGCGATCTCAAGCTGCTCGCCGATAACCGCAGGTTATTTGGACCGCTCGTCAATGTGATGCCCTTTACACCGAAATTGAACTTTGGAGGTTTCGGCGGCAGTGTCCGTAACCTGGCTTCCGGTCCGGTGGATGATCTGACCTTGAACGTATATGGAAGTTTGGATAGTTTGGATGGGAACGGGCTGAGAGTCGATATGGATGCCAATCCATTGATCTATAACCTGGAGGAGTTAGAGTCCCATTTACATCGCTATTTGTATTTGCTGGACAGCCTGGCCGAAGCGGAGCCGGCCCATTCTGTAGGAAGCGTGGCCTTCATCTTGCCGGAAGAACGCGACAAGGTGCTTTTTCAATGGAATGATACGGCTCGTCCCTTACCGCAGTTAAGCATACCGGAATTATTCGAGGAGCAGGTGACTCGTACCCCGCAGACGGAGGCGGTGGTATGTGAAGGGCTAACCCTTCGTTACGAGGAGCTAAACAGGCGAGCGAACCGCCTGGCCCGCTTACTTATTGCGCGAGAAGTAGGTCCTGAACGAATCGTTGCCCTTTCCCTCCCTCGTTCGACGGACATGATCGTTGCGATCCTGGCCGTGCATAAGGCTGGAGCGGCTTACTTACCGTTAGATCCGGATTATCCGGACGAACGGATCGCCTTTATGCTTGAAGATGCGAAGCCGGCGTGTTTGATAACAACACAGGAGCTGGCTGGAAATTTCGCAGCTGTCATGAAAGACAAGGACGTGATCGTGCTGGATGCTCCGGTTACCCACCAGAGATTGGAGCAGCAGGCGTTTCATAATCCGGTCGATGCTGATCGCATACGTCCGCTGCTTCCGCTTCACCCGTCCTACGTTATCTATACCTCCGGATCAACGGGACGGCCTAAGGGCGTCCTGCTCACGTTCGAAGGGCTTGCCAATCTGCTGTCGGATATGCGCGAGCGATTGGAGATTGGGGAGCGGGATCGTTGGCTGTCGGTTACGACGATGTCATTCGACATCTCGGTCATGGAGGTGCTGCTGCCGCTAGTATGCGGTTCGACGCTCGACATCGTGATGCGGGATACCATTCTCGACGCAGCGGCTCTCGTAGGCAGAATTCGGGAAACCGGGACGACCATCATGCAGGCTACCCCGACGTTATGGCAGTCCATTGTCGCTTGCCGTCCAGAAAAGTTTGAGCGTCTGAAAGTCATAACCGGGGGCGAGGCGCTACCGGTCGGTCTTAAGCTTGCGCTTCAAGACCTGAACTGCGAAGTGAATAATCAATATGGTCCGACGGAGACAACGATTTATTCGACGGCGGCCAAGCTCGATCTTGAACGGGACAAGCCATCCATTGGGGGGCCGGTCTGGAATACGAGGCTATATGTGCTTGATTCGTCACTGTCCCCGGTTCCGTCAGGCGTAACAGGCGAGCTGTACATTGCAGGCTCGGGGCTTGGCCGAGGGTATTTGGGAAGACCCGATTTGACGGCGGAACGGTTTGTCGCGGATCCCTTTGGTCCGTCGGGATCCCGGATGTACCGAACAGGCGACCTTGCCCGCTGGCTGGAGAATGGTTGGATTGATTATTTAGGGCGTGCCGATCATCAGATCAAGCTGCGCGGCTTCCGTATTGAGACGGGAGAGATTGAGTCCGTGCTTGTGGCTCATACCGAGGTGGAGCAGGCCTGTGTCATCATCCGTGAGGATCGGGCCGGTGATCGACGCCTCGTTGCTTATATTGTACCGTCCCCATCTGCTTCAAACCTCATCAATATGGCAGAATTACGGGATTATGCCGCAGAGAAACTGGCCGAGTACATGGTGCCGTCTGTTATCGTGGCACTCGACGCGCTCCCGTTAACGCCGAACAAGAAGGTGGATCGCAAGGCGCTGCCTGCACCGGATCATCCGTTGACGGTCGGTCGCATGCCGCGGACACCGCAGGAGGAAATGCTCTGCACGATTTTTGCCGAGGTGCTCGGGTTACCGCGGGTTACCATTGATGATGATTTCTTTGCTCTCGGCGGCCATTCCCTGCTTGCCGGCAGGGTGATGGTACGTGTCAGGGAGGCTTTCGGCGTGGAGCTTAGGATGGGAAGTCTGTTTGAAGCAGGGATGGTTGCGAGTCTCGTCAAGCGGCTTGATTATGCGCAAGCGGCCAGACAGGCTGTGCGTCCCGTGATGAGGACCGAGCATCTGCCTTTATCTTTTGCCCAGCAGCGGTTATGGTTTTTATATCGTCTGGAGGGTCCGAGTCCGACCTATAATATTCCGCTTGTGGCCCGCTTGTCAGGTGAGCTTGATGTGGACGCATTGCGAATGGCGCTGGGGGATGTGGCGGCTCGTCATGAATCGCTGCGCACGGTTTACCCGGATCGAGATGGGACTTCCTATCAACACATCCTGGACGCCGAGGAGGCACGACCGGAACTGATGGTGACCAAAATCAGCGAGTCGGAGCTGCCTGATCGATTGGCCGAAGACGTCAGGTACCCATTCGAGCTTGCCACCGAAACCTCGCTGCGGGTAAAGTTGTTCAAGCTGGATAACGAAGAGTTTGTTCTGCTGTTGCTGCTGCATCATATAGCGGGAGACGGCTGGTCGCTTACTCCCCTGACACGAGATCTATCAGATGCCTATACGGCACGGCGCCTGGGGAGTGAGCTGGAATGGTCTCCGTTACCGGTCCAATATGCAGATTATGCCGTTTGGCAGGAGAAGCTTCTTGGCAGCTCAGGCGATAAGAGCAGTTTGATCGCCCGCCAGCTGGACTATTGGACCGAGGCACTTTGCGATTTACCGGAGCAATTGGAGCTGCCCACTGATTATCCGAGGCCAGCTGTCGCCAGCTATCAGGGCGGAAGCGTGTCGTTTCCGATTTCGCGTGAACTGCATCGGCAGTTGAATACGCTCGCGCAGAGCAATCGAGCGACTTTATTTATGGTGTTTCAGTCTGCGATGGCGGCGCTGTTTACGAATCTGGGCGCAGGTACGGACATTCCGATCGGCAGTCCGGTCTCGGGCCGGAACGACGACAGTCTGGATCAATTGATTGGTTTCTTCATCAATACGCTTGTGTTTCGTGTCGACACGTCGGATGACCCACCATTTGACGAGCTGCTGCAACGGGTACGGGAGAGGAGCCTGGCCGCCTTCGAGCACCAGGATGTGCCGTTTGAGCGGCTTGTCGAGACATTGAACCCGCCGCGTTCCCGGGGGAGACATCCGCTTTTCCAAGTGATGCTCGTGCTGCAAAATACGCCGGAAACTTCGCTTGAGCTGCCGGGAGTCAGCTCGAAGCTGCAGCTGCAAGGCGTAGGTACGGCGAAGTTTGACCTAACCTTCGAGCTGACGGAGCGGCGGGATATGAACGGCGAACCTGACGGAGTGGACGGTTTGATCGAATTCAGTACTGATTTGTTCAAGCGCAGAACGGCAGAAGCGGTGGCGGAGCGATATGTGCGCGTGTTGGAGAGTGCTGCCATTGAACCAAGTAAAACCATCAGTCAACTTGATATAATAACCGTTCATGAGCGTGAGGAAATCCGTCGACAGTGGAGCGCTCCGCTGCCTGTTACCAAGCAGGCAACCTTGCCCCAGCAGTTTGAGGCGCAGGTCAGCCGCTCGCCTCAATCGGTCGCGATTGTCCATGATGGATCGTCTCTGAGTTATGAGGAGCTGAACGAGCGTGCCAATCGACTTGCTCACTGGTTGATTGCAGCAGGCGTCGGTACGGATCAGATCGTAGCGCTCGCCTTGCCGCGTTCGATGGACATGGTCATCGGCATATTGGCTGTACTTAAAGCGGGGGCCGCTTACCTGCCGCTGGATCCGGAGTACCCGGAGGATCGGCTGGCTTACATGATGGAGAACGCTTGTCCGGTATGTCTCATTACAAGTGTTCATGTGCTGGATCGGCTGCCTGGATCGGCAAACATCAGATGCATTGTGGTCGATGAGTCCGAGCAAGCTTTACGGTTGCAGCGTTATTCTAAAGAAAATCCAAGCGACCATGAGCGTCACAGGCCTCTTACCCCGCAGTGTGCCGCGTATATCATTTATACCTCCGGGTCTACTGGCAAACCGAAGGGCGCGCTTGTACCGCACCAGAATGTCATCCGGTTGTTTGATTCTACCGCGAATTGGTTTCAATTTGATGAGACCGATGTATGGACATTATTCCACTCGTATGCCTTTGATTTCTCGGTATGGGAATTATGGGGACCGCTCTTGTACGGTGGCCGACTCGTCGTTGTTCCGCATACGATCAGCAGATCGCCGGCCGACATGTTGAGCTTGCTGGTCCGGGAAGGCGTGACGGTGCTGAATCAGACGCCTTCGGCGTTCTATCCGTTGATTCAGGCGGATCGGGAGCAGGCGGAGATGGGGCAGAAACTGTCGCTCAGGTACGTTGTGTTCGGTGGTGAAGCCTTGGAGCTCGGACGGCTTGCGGATTGGTATGAGCGTCATGCCGACGATGCCCCGCGTCTGATCAACATGTACGGGATTACGGAGACAACCGTGCATGTCAGCTATATGGAATTGAATCGGAACCTTGCGCTGCCGGGAGCCGGCAGCATGATCGGAGAAGCCATACCGGATCTCAGAGTATATGTCCTGGATGCCAAGCTTCGGCCCGTTCCGTATGGCGTAACCGGAGAGATGTATGTCGCCGGCGCAGGACTTGCGCGGGGGTATTGGGGACGACCCGACCTGACGGCCGACCGGTTTGTGGCAAATCCGTATGGTCCGCCTGGGACAAGAATGTACCGAACCGGCGATTTGGCGAAGCGGCTGGCTGACGGTACGCTGGATTATTTGGGACGGTCCGATCATCAGGTGAAAATACGGGGTTTCCGGATCGAGCTTGGTGAAATCGAATCGGTCCTCATACGCCATGAGGCACTCGCGCAGGCGGCTGTCATTGTGCGTGAGGATCAGCCAGGAGATCGGCGGATTGCGGCTTATGTTGTGAGCAAGCCCAGTTGCGAGCTGTCTTCAGGTGCAGAGCTGCGCCGTTATGCCGCCTCGATGCTTCCTGATTACATGGTTCCTGGGGCGTTCGTATTTATGGACAAGCTGCCGCTTACGCCTAACGGAAAGCTCGATCGCCAAGCGCTGCCGGCTCCCGATATGGCGTTCGATGCAGATGGACGCCATCCACGAACCCCGCAGGAAGAAGTGTTATGCGAGTTGTTTGCTGATATATTGGGGGTCAAACGGGTGGGTATCGATGACGGCTTTTTCGAGCTCGGCGGCCATTCGTTATTGGCCGTCCGGCTTATCAGCCGGGTTCGCGAAGCGCTTGGAAAAGAATTAAGCATAGCGGCTTTATTCGAGTCCCCTACGGTAGCGGGCCTTGTTGACAAGCTTGAGATGGGCGGTGGTACCAGTGCGATGCAGGTTGTGCTTCCGCTTCGGGCGCACGGAAGTCAAATCCCGTTGTTCTGCGTGCATCCGGCCGGAGGACTAAGCTGGTGCTACGCCGGCTTGATGAAGCATCTCGGCATGGATTATCCGATTTACGGCTTACAGGCGAGGGGGATAGCGCAAGTAGAGGAGCTGCCGAAATCACTGGAAGAGATGACGACAGACTATATCGACCACGTACGTTCCCTGCAACCAAGAGGGCCATACCGGCTGCTCGGATGGTCTCTGGGCGGCAATGTCGCTCAGTCGATTGCGGTACAGCTGCAGGAGACGGGTGAAGACATTGAATTGCTAGCCATACTGGATGCTTACCCAAGTCATTATTTGCCAATCAAGGAAAACCCCGACGAAGACGAGGCTTTGACCGCGCTGCTGGCGCTTGGCGGCTTTGACAGGGAGAGCATTGAAGAGGGGCTTGGAGACACGCCGCTAACCATAGCGACAGCGCTGGAATTGCTGCGTAATGAGAGCAGTGCGCTGGCGTCCCTGGGGGAAGAAACGATGATGAATCTGAAGGCGACTTATGAGAACTCGGTTCAGCTGTTGAAGGCGTTCGTTCCGAAGAAGTTTGAGGGGGATATACTATTCTTCCACTCGACTATCATCCCCGATTGGTTCGAGCCCATTGAACCGGAGATGTGGAGCCCTTATGTTGGAGGGCGAATCGAACGGCATGATATCGAATGCCGACATAAGGATCTATGCCAGCCGGGTCCTCTGGACTATATCGGCAAGTGTATTCTAAGCAAGCTGGAGGCAGCTGCACCCCGAGGGAAGACCACATTGGAGAGGAGGGAACTTATCCATGACCAATCCTTTTGAGCAAGTCGACGGCAAGTTTCTTGTACTGGTGAACCATGAGGGTCAATATTCGCTCTGGCCGGGTTTCGCGGCTGTTCCGCAGGGCTGGACACAGGCTTTTGGACTTAGCACGCGGGAGGAATGCGTCGCCTTTATCAACCAGAACTGGGTTGATCTGCGGCCGCGAAGCTTGTATGCCAACACCGGGCCGTCAGTCAGCAGAACATAGGCTATGAGCACCTGGCTGCTGAACCCTAACCCGAACACGGTATTGTGTATCGTCTATGTGGCAGTGATGTTTGTGGTCGGGTTGGGACGTCACCGTGCTGAACGTTGTGCTCCAGAGATCAGCCGGGAACTTGAAGTGCCCCCTGCGGCTTCAGGTGTGCTGAACGTTGGTTATTTGGTTACCTAAGCCATCGTTCTGCCGATGGAGGCTGGTTTGGTGATGCATGGGGAACGAAGCGGACGTTCCTCCTGGTACTGAAGGTATCCGGTTTTGATTAGGTGGATAAAGTGAAGGGCTGTCTCTCTGTTTGGTTATGCAGAGAGACAGCCCCTTTTTATGTCCCGTACGTATGTTATACATTGTTCATGTTCCATCGGTATTCGGCTCGGATGTACAAACCTTCGACGTAACTCTAATGCGTAAATCAACTGTGTAAACTCAATTGTGTAAACACTATTGCTTATCATTCACCTAAACGTTGTGAAAGGAAGCGTTACTTGGGATTACGCAAGCCTTTGGGTAGGTGATTCTTGAGCTGTCCGCCGCTGGCTTTGCCCCAACCCAGGGGTAATCCATCCGTGGTTACCAGCGTCCATCCCCGGAATTCGGAATGAATGGAGAGCACTTCTCCCCGCAAATAAGCAGTTGCCTCGGCAGAATCTGAAGGCAGATCCCAGCTGCGGGCAGCTTGGCCAGGATGCAAGGACATAGCAAGGGCATGCGCCGGTTCGACACGATTCTTCTTCAGATGAGCCAGATGCAGACCTGCGCGCGGCATCTTCAATCCCTTTAGCTGTTTGTCATTCCATGCCAAACTCTCGCTGACCGGAAGCCAGTACAGTTCCTCACCGAACAATATCGGAGTACCGCCGTTAAGCTCAATTCCTGGGATGTCCTGCTTCGCCCAGGTCTGAAATTCAGCCAGGGCGGAAGGCGCAGGCGTTTGTTTGCTGCCTCGGTTTGATTTAGCCGGGGATTTACTGCTGACCGCAGAGTAACCGAGGTCTTCATGTAAGGCTTCGGCAGCCGCCGATTTGACCAAGATAGCAACAAAATGCCCCTCCCCCCGTTCCAAGTGGGGCCACAAGCGCTTCATTTCACGCAGCTCCATATCGGGATACTGCGAAAGAATGCGCTCAATCACCTCTTCATTCTCAGCCGTGTTGAACGTACAGGTGGAATAAGCCAGGGTTCCTCCCGGTTTGAGCATCCGGTACGCCTCCTGGACAATGTCCCACTGCCGGGCAACGCACAGATCCACGTGCTCAGGTGACCATTCCTCAATCGCAGCGGCATCCTTTCGAAACATGCCTTCACCGGAGCATGGCGCATCAAGCATGATCCGGTCAAAGCAGGCAACGAAACGGCGGGATAGCTGATCCGGTGCCGCACTCGTAACGACGGTATTCATAATTCCCATACGTTCCACGTTCTCGGCCAGAATCCGCGCCCGTTCGGGATGGATCTCATTGGAGACGAGCAGTCCCTGGCCCATCATCTTGGAGGCAATATGGCTTGTCTTGCCGCCGGGAGCTGCCGCAAGATCCAGGATGGTCTCTCCGGGCTGAGGATTCAACAGCTCGACTGCGGACATTGCCGAGGGCTCCTGAATATAATATAGTCCAGCGGCATGATAGGGGTGTTTGCCTGGGCGCAGGCTTTCATCATAATAGTATCCGGTATCACACCAGGGCACTGGCGACAGCTTGAATTGCCGGATGAGTTTTTTTACGCTGTCTGTGGCATGAACCGCTTTCAGCCGGTTAAGACGCAGCCCGTGGGTGCGGGGTAAATCGTAGCTGTCCCAAAAATCGCACGAGGCATCCCCAAGAATATCATTCATGCTGGCGACAAAGCCAACAGGCAATAGTTCCTTTCTCATTCGTTATATTGCTCCTTCTTTAGAATAAGGTACATGCTGCAGTGTAAGGCGAAAAATCTCAGTTCAGAGTTCATTTCTTCTCTGGCTTTAAGGAATCGGTCATTAGTTTATCATGTTGCCAAGGGCGTAGTAAAGAAATGTCAAGCAAAAAAAAGACCGCCCACTTCATATAGTGGGCAGCCTTCGCCAAGGTTATCCGGCGGATTCCGTTGATTCGGTTGAAGAGGTTTTTAAGGACCGGTAATCGGACACCTTGTTTTTGCCGGTCGTTTTGGAATGATACATCGCTTTGTCGGCCTGCTTCATGAGTTCATCGCCGCGAACGCCTTTGCGCAGTATGCTGTAGCCGATACTGATAGTGACGATGCTCTCGCTTGCCACTCTGGCTCGGATGTTCTCGGCGACCTGCGCAGGTTTGACTTTGCGGTCAACCACCAGGGCGACCAGTTCCTCACCGCCATACCTGCCGGTAATTCCGATACCATCAAGCTCTTCCTCCATAATGGCGGCGACCTGTTTCAGCACTTCATCGGCTCTGGCATGGCCCTGGGTATCATTCAGCTTCTTGAAATTGTCGATGTCGCAAAAGATAGCGGATATCTTCAATTCCTGAGACGCGTAATGGTCCAGATACTTCATAAAATGCCTGCGGTTGTAGAGTCCTGTTAATCCGTCCGTAATGGCGGACCGGTAGATGGACTGCATCAGCTCGACAATGCGTCTGAACAGGATGAAGAACACGATGCTATAGAAAAGCACCGGCAGGGCGAGTGCGAGTCCCTGAAGCGCTGGCGA
Organism: Paenibacillus sp. ISL-20; assembly: GCF_018613005.1. NCBI lineage: Bacteria > Bacillati > Bacillota > Bacilli > Caryophanales > Paenibacillaceae > Paenibacillus > Paenibacillus sp. ISL-20. The sequence continues at coordinate 36,955 of NZ_JAGGRD010000023.1, read as the reverse complement.
CAGACTGCCAGAATAGCTATGTATGGATTGCAGGATAGCCGAGATGGCGTAGACGGCAAGTCCAAGCGCATATTTGATCGGTTGTCCGATCCGCGGGGTGACTTTGGTATATGCCAGATAGAGCGCAACGAGCTGAAAACCATCAAAATATATGCTTTGCCATGCCAGGGTGTAAGGAAGAAATGAGGGAAGAATGAGCGGAAGCATAAGCAGTGCGGCTGACAACAAGGGAAGCCAATAATGCATGGTCTTGACTCTACGGTACAGCATGACAATCGAGACGTTCAGCAGGACAAACGAAAAAGGCTGAATGAAACGAAGGACGTCCGATTCCGGTGAAAAAACAGATTTTCCACTCCAAGCCGAATGGATGTTCAGACCCTCGTATGTCATAATGAAGAAGAAGGCTGCAGCCATATATATGTAAGCATTCTTGCGTTGCTTGCTGTACATAAAGAGACACATGATCAGCATCATAAGCGCGATATAAGCTCCGCATACAGCAAATATGGTAGGTAGTGGAGAAGTGGACCAGTAACTCAATTCATAGGACAAATCGATTCACTCCTGAGTAGGGATAAGTTTCCTTTGTATGAAACATATGTTCTAATATATCATATCGAAAAAGAATGAATCTGAAAAGAGATTTAGAGAAAGGGGGATCCCCATGAAACTTCTTCAAGCATTATTCTTCCCTCCTGAACAGCCAGGCGGCGTCTCGTCCATGATTCCTTATTTGCAGGAGCGTTTTCATTCCTCCCGTTGGGAGATGGAGATGTTCTGGCTGCCCAAGCGGATCCGCAACAAAGGCCAGGAGGATCCGATATTCCACACCTTTGATTGGAAAGAATTCGAAGAAAGTCCGATCGTAGCCAAATACCTTCAAACCTACCGGGATTACCTGTGGTGGACACGTCTGCGTCTTCAAAAGCCTTACGATCTTATCCATAGCCATCATCCGATTGCAGGCATGTCGATGAAAGCCGTATTCCCTGAGGTACCGCTCATCCAAACCGTGCATTCCAGTTACGAGCGCGAGCTCATCCTGAACGGAAGAATCAAAGAAGGAGGGCTGGAGCACAGATTCCTGGTCTCTTTATATAAGGAACTTGAGTACATCAGCGACCGTCTGTTGACGGTGTCGAACTCCTTCAAGGATTACATGGCTCCCTACGTGAATACGCCCGAATCAATCGGGGTTATCCATAACGGATTTGATGATAAAAGATTTAAACCGGTGCCTCATGAAAATGCGGTGCCGCAGTTGATTACGGTATGCCGTCTGGTACCTGCAAAAGGATTGGACATTCTGCTCCAAGCCTGCGCGGAACTTAAACGCAAAGGATATGATTACGTCCTTCATATTATCGGTGACGGACCTTCCCGTCAGGAGCTCGAGGAGATGGCCAAAACACTCGGCATCTACCAGGAGACGATTTTTTACGGATATACGCTGCATCCCGAGGAGTTTATGCCGTTCTTTGATATCTTTGTCCTGCCTTCGAGAGCGGAGGCGTTTGGCTCGGTGTTCGCGGAAGCAGCGCTTAGTTGCCTTGCGCTGGTAGGCACCGATGTCGGCGGCATCGCGGAGCAGATCGAGGATGGGGTAAACGGCTTGCTTGTACCGCCGGAGGATCCGATAGCACTCAGCGTTGCGCTCGAGAAGGTCATCAGTGATCCACTCTACCGTTATGAGCTTGCTCGGACCGCTTCGGATAAGGCAAAGAGTCAATACTCCCTGTCCAGATCCGTAAATGAACTAAAAAAAATGTATTTGAAATTTCAACCTGAGATAGAGAGTTAGGGATCGGTTATGGCTTCTTTTCGATTTATGCATGCTGCGGATTTACATCTGGACAGTCCGTTTATCGGGATCAGCGGGCTCGATGACAACCTGCGGTTTTTCGTTCAGGAATCGACCTTCCGTGCGCTGGAGCGGCTCGTGCAGCTAGCCATCGACCAGCACGTTGATTTTATCGTCATCAGCGGGGACATATATGATAGCTCCAACATCTCGCTGCGCGCGCAGCTTCGCTTCTTGGAGTCCCTTAACCGTCTGGGAATGGAAGGGATTGCGGTATATGTGATCCATGGAAATCATGATCCGCTGGACAGCACCAAGCTTACTATGACGCTGCCTCCCCATGTCCATGTGTTTGGGGCGGAGCCTGCAAGTGTAACAGCCGTTCGCCGCTCGGATCATCAAGAAGTGGCGGTCATTACCGGGATGTCGTATCCGACCTCGAAGGTAACCGATAATATTGCGATACGTTATCCTGCTCCGTCATCCGGTCTCTACCATATCGGACTTCTGCACGCGAACGTGGATGGGGATCCCCAGCACGAAACCTATGCACCCTGTACAAAAACGGATCTAATCCAGGCCGGATATCATTACTGGGCGCTCGGGCATATTCATTCCCGTCGAACCTTGCAGGAATCTCCTTATATTGTGTATCCGGGCAATATCCAGGGACGTCATGTCCGGGAGACGGGACCCAAGGGATGTTATATCGTCGATGTGGACGGGAACTGCAACACGAAGCTGAGCTTTCAAGAGCTTGATTTCATGCGCTGGCACATCGTTGAAGCGTCACTTGATTCTTATCAGGATGTTGATGAATGGAGACGCTCACTGGAATCCATTCTCACCGAAATAGCCAGAGAGAACGCGGATAGGCTTAGCATGATCCGCGTTCGGATTACGGGACGAGGTCCGGTTCATCGTCAGCTTGAAGGCGGATATGTACTCGATGAGCTGCTGACCGATCTGCGGAGAAGAGAAGCCGCGAAGGGGCAGACATGCGGCTATCGGGGATGCGTCTGGATCGAGAGTTTCTCCCTTCAATCCGGGGACGCGATCGATACAGAGAGGCTGCTTGCGGAAGACAGCTTTGCAGGGGACTTGCTTCGTCTTGTTCGAGGCGAGCAGGGACGGGTTCAAGATCCTGACGGGGTTGTTGCGAAGAGCTTTGAGCCTCTGCTGGAGCATGCGGAACTCCGCTCCTTGCTGGACGAGATCAGTCCGGAGGAACTGCTGGAATGGGTTCGCAGAGCCGAGGAACTGACCTTAGGCTTATTGCTGCGCGACCGTTCGCAAGGGGAAGGTGTCGGAACATGAGATTAGAGCGGATGAACATTCAAGGCTTCGGAGCTATCCGGGACAAGAGCCTTGCGATAGATGCACCTGTGACCGTGCTGTATGGGCCGAATGAAGCGGGAAAGAGCAGTGTCCTATATTTTATCCGAGCCATGCTGTACGGATTCCCAGGGAAGGGCTCGCCGGCAGAACGCGGCGAGCCCTCGGGGGAAGGCGTTCACGGCGGCGAGCTGCGTTTTCTGGACAAGGAGGGAGTACCTTGGCTGGTCCGGCGCTACAACCGGCCCAGAGAAGGAAATTCAGCCACCAGCAGGGGCGAGCGCGTACATATTCATAAACTAGCGGATAACGGGATCGTGATCGAGCTTGGACAGCAGGAGCTGGAGCAGTATGCCTTGGGTGGCGTGTCCAGGGATATGTTTCGTCAGTTGTTTGCCATCTCGTTAAGCGAGCTGCAGGAAATCCGCAGCTTGCAATCTGCCGAGATGAGCGATTACCTGTTTCATGCCGGAATCGGCGGCGGGGCCAATATACTGGAAGCGGAACGCAAGTTGTCTCAGGAGATGGACAAGCTGTATAAACCGCGCGGAAAGGTTCAGCATACCGCCAAGCTGCTGCAATCCATCGAGCATTTAAGAACCCAGGTTTCCGAGAGCAAGACGTACGTTTCCCGCTATAACGAGACCGTTACATCCATTCTGGAAATACAGGAACGGTTGAATCTTCTGGAACAGGATCGCACCAGGGACGCCGAGGATTTGTCGCTGCTTCGAAAAGCCCAAGACATTCGTCCGGCCTGGCTGGAATGGCGTGAGGCCAGGTTGGAACTCAAGGATCTGATGGACAGTGACAACTTTCCTCCGGATGGAATCCCCCGTTACGAAAAGATGCAGGAGGAAGAGCGTCTTCTCCTCGCCCAGTCCATCCGCGTCGAACGGGCGATCGAGGACGTGGAGGATAAGCTGAGAGCCCTCCCCCTGAATGCGTTCATGGAACAGTATGGGGAACGGATTGAGGAGCTTTGGGCGAAACGAAATCTGCATGAAGCCGCAAACCGGGAGCTTGCCGAGCTTACGGCCGAATACAAATCTCAGGAGATCCGGCTGGAACAGCTGCTCCGGGATATCGATCCGGCATGGACCCGGCAAGAGCTGCTGGCTCTATCGGTATCCGCTTCGGAGCGCGAGGAGGTCCGGCGAATCAGTGCGGCCTTTGCCGGGTATGATCGCCGGATGGAGGCGCTGTTCATTGAACAGCGCGGGGATCAGCGTTCTGCGGCGGCAGCCGAATCGGCGCTGCGGGAAGCCAGGCGGCAGCTGCGCGAGGAAATGGATCGGGGACAAGAGGCATTTGCCATGATTCAGCCGGCAGCGCCCCAGGAGACCGCTGCACTGTGGAATCAGCTGCAGCTGGAGATCGAGCGTTGGCGTGAACGGCGATTGACCCGGACACAGCCTGAGCCTGTTTCCACGCGCCAATCGGGGAGGGGCCGATTACCTCGGATGTACGGGGGGCTGCTGGCGGGAATGGTTGTTATGACATTCCTGTTGGTAGCCGTATTGTTATGGACGTCAACCACGGAAGCTGCTGTGGTCTCAGGCATCGTGATGCTGCTCGGCATGAGTTATGTATTCTGGAGCGGTCTACGTGACCGGGAAGATCATGGTACGGTTTCGAATGAGATCAATAATCTAGACGGGCAGGGAACGGAACATATAGATCATCTCTATTCCAGGCTGGTCTCTGCCCCTTACGCGGCAGCAGCAGTGAGCACGATTCCGGGCAGTCGAAGGGACAAAAACGTTGTACTGGCTCGCGACCCCTTCATGGTGGAGGGACAGATGCGCGAGCTTCGATCCGTGATGGAGGGCTGGCAAGCATGGCGGCAGCGGCTGGATCGACTGACGTCCGATTGTGCGGCGGCTGAGGAGAAGGCTGCGCTGCAACAGGTTGAATTACAAACGGTTCAGGGCGCCATAGATCAGGAAGAGAAGCGATATTTGGAGCTGGAGCGGCAGTGGGAGGCTTGGCTTATGTCCCGATCACTCCCGCAGAGTCTGTCGCCTGACGTGATGCTGGACGTATTCGTCAAGGTTGAGCAGGGGCAGGAGCTGATCCGGCAGCAAAAATCACTTGGCCTGAAAATGGATGTGCTGTTAAAAGAGGCGGAGGATTATATCATCCAATGCCATGAGATCTTTGCGGCGGATCCCCAGGGAGACGCCAACGGCAGCCGAATCCCAGCCGTCGCTGAGCTCGGCAACGTCCATTCCAGATGGAAGAGCTATCAAGAGGATTCGAGACAGAAGAAGGTCCTTGCAGAGCGTGTTCAAGAGCTTCGCAAAGAGGGGGCTGCGATAGAAGAGGAGCGGGAAGCGCTGCAGCTGCGTAAAGCGGCTCTGATTGCATCGTCTCAATCGGCAGACGAAGAAACCTTTCTTCGTATGGGAGCTGCTGCGAAACGCCGGGAGGAACTTGTCCGCACGATCCGCCATCACGAAATTACCATGTTCAGCGGCTGGGATGATGCGGGTCGCCGGCAGCTTGAACAGCTGCTGGAGCTGACGGATGCTGCGGAACTTGAAGCTCAATGTTTCAAGAAGGAGGAAGCCGTATCCGCCGCGTTCCGCCTGCGGGACGAGCTTCAGGAACGGCGGGGGCGGCTGCTTCAGGAGAGAGAGTCACTGGAAGCCGCGGGGAACCAGGATTCCGCCCTGCAGCAGCTGGAGGAGCAGCGCTCCGCCCTGCGGGAATTAGTCTCGCAATATGCAGTACGTTCGATGGCCTCCGAATTTATCAAACGTACGCGCCGCATGTACGAGGAAGAGAAACAGCCGCAGGTGCTGCAGATGGCTTCCCGCTACTTCTCCATACTGACCGGCGGCATGTACAGCCGAATGGTCATGCGAATGGGAGATCAGAGCCTGCTGGCAGAGCGCCCGACTGGTGAATTGATGGAGAGCAACAGGCTAAGCCGCGGCACGGCGGAGCAGTTATATCTGGCGATGCGGCTCGGTTTGATCCAATCGATGCCACATGCGTTGGGGTTGCCGTTATTGCTTGATGATCTGTTTGTTAATTTTGACGGTGAACGGCTCGGACATGCACTCGAGCTTCTCGCGGAATTGTCGCAAGACCGGCAAGTCGTGATGATGACGTGTCATCGACATGTAGCGGAGCAAACCATGAAACGCATACCCAATGCACAATTTATCACGATGTAGCCATAAGAAGGGGCTTCCCAAGGGCAGGTTTATCATACCTTTGGGAAAGCCCCTTTATTTCCCCCTGATATCGGGGATTCCGAACAAAGTCAGTCGGAGCACCCAGAGCAGACACAGTCCCCCAAACATCGGGTAGAGGAGAGAGAGCAAGGAACTGAACCCGAACTGGCTGAAGAAATAACAGAACACCATAATGCCAAGGGTAATCACTCTGGGGGAGAGCGAGGTTCGCTGCTGAGCCTGCAGGGTAATCCCGTAGATATTGGCTACGAAGGTGCTGAATATCTCAAGGAAGATCAGAATGAGATAGATGATCTGCACCAGCCAGCCCAGCTGGTTGGCGATGCTGCCCATCGGGATTTCGAATTGGGCGATGCCGGGCATGTGGGCGGACATCGCAAAATGTGCTGCCATCAGCATAAACCCTACCCCTGTACCTCCAATGATGCCTCCCCAGGTTACGGTGCGCGCACTTTCGGTCTGGCTGCCGAGCGGGACCAGCACCGGCATCGCCATGACCAGGTTAAAGGCGGTGTAGAGCAGGGGAGCCAGCCAAACCGAAGGCAGGCTATGGTCCGTAGTCAAGGTTAAGAATCGGGTGGCACCCGGCGTTTGAATCGTCTGAGAAATAATCGCAAGCGATAAGGTCAGCATCATGGGCACGACAAGACTGTTCATCGTCATGATGGACTGGATGCCTTTTCTGAGAATGAAATAGGTTCCGATCATCGTGACAAACAACCCGGTCTGGTAATTCAAATTTAGATGCTCCACAAAAACAGAGCCCGCGCCGGCAAGCATGATGCTGTTGACTCCAAGCAAAATGATAAACATAAAGAGGCTGATCCAGACGCCGGCTTTCTCTCCAAACAGGAATTTGTTCAAGTCCTCAAAGGATTTGGCCCCGATCCGCCTGGATATAGTCATGATTTTCGTGCCGAGCCAAATGAATAATCCTGTCGTAAGCAGAATGGTCAGTGTAGCCCAGTGTCCATATTGGGTAAAGAATTGAAGGATTTCCCGTCCGGTCGCAAAGCCAGCGCCGACGATGGTTCCGATATATGTAAAGGCGATCTGTAAAACACGAATAGATTTACGCAAGCCCCGCATCCCCCTTGAAAGTTAATCGTCTGCATAGTACAAGGTATGCTTGGCTCAGCTGGGACATGACTCCTACCTGTCCAGGTCCTTTGCTGGAGGCATGACAAGGGTTAGTGCCAGGCAACGGTGATCGATGTCAGGAATTGTGACGGAAACCGTACAGTTAAATGACGGAGTACCCGTTTGTACTTGCCGTACAGGGTGGAATATGTTACTTTTACGACAAAGGAATCGTGGGAGGTCTTTTGGATGGATTGGTTGAAGGAGCGGATCATCAAAGAAGGTGTCGTGTTGTCGGATCAGGTGCTGAAGCTGGATGCTCTGCTGACGCATCAAGTAGATCCGGCTTTAATTATGGATATGGGTCGGGAATTCGCGGCGAGATTTAAAGAAAGCGGTGTGACCAAGGTCGTAACGCTGGAATCCTCCGGCATTTCTGTTGCTTTTGCCGCGGCGCTGGAATTGGGAGTTCCAATGGTATTCGCCCGGCGCAAAAAAACGCTGCTCGCCGATCCAGACGCCTTGTGCGAGCGGGTTCCGTCTTTTACCAAGGGCATTGTCACGGACATTATGGTATCGCGCCAGTTTATCGGTGAAGAGGATAAATTGCTCTTCATTGATGACATTATCGCGAACGGGGACGCTGCAAGAGGCCTGATCAAGATTATTGAACGAGCAGGGGCGGAATTAATCGGGCTTGGCGTTGTGATTGAAAAGAGCTTCCAGGCCGGAGCGCGAACGCTACGCGAACAGAATGTTCATGTGGAATCGCTTGTTAACATCTCGTCGCTTGAGGACGGCAAAATTACGTTCAGCTAAAACTTAGCATCTTCTTTGGCATGTTAGCGATAGAGCAACGACGGATTAGGCCTTAGGTCATGAATGATTCCACCTAGCTTAGGGGAAGTGGGAAAATGGCAATTCGTAGTCAATGTTCATCGGATTTCTGCCTAAAATCACAACAAAATCTTTTCGCCTCCGTGATTTTCGCTTATAATAAAGAGGTAGGCAAGAGAGAGAGGAGGCAGCACCATGGGGAAACAACCTGTAACCGAGCCGTTTTTGATCGAGAAGCTGAATGAAGCAAAGGTACATTTTGAACGTGCTTTGGATTGTAAACATACGGAGTTTGATGATCTATATCCCTATATGATTGAACATCCTCAGTTTTTCTGGTACAAACGCTATGTTGCCTGGTCAGAACTGCTGACGATTGCCGGATTGTGTGAGGAGGTTTCCTTCGAATGGAAGGAACAGTTTACGCCTCAGCAGGTAGAATATATCGAGAAGCGTGTCATGTCTTCAACCGTTCTGGATTTTTGGTACGAGAAGAATGACAGCATCGAGCCGGCACAGCGTTAATGGGTATATAGAACATCTCTTAGTCGGGATGTTTGTCGATATCGCAACGCATTCAAAAGACCTAAATGATCTCATTTAGGTCTTTTTTTGCAGAGTACGTTTATGGAGGAGGTATGGTGATGATTAGCGATGAAAGACTCGATGAGCTGCGGCTCTCCGGCGAATTGGTTCGGGTTGTACGGGATGGCTTGGAGACCAATGATATTATAGGCTTTGTCGTCGCCTGGGACCCGGAGCAGGTCATTATACGCCGCAGAAACCGGCGGGTCGTTAAATTGGATCGCCGCTACAGCTACCAGCTTAAAAAAGATCCAAGGGTAAGCCCGATCGAAGAGTAAGCTGAAGAGTAGGAGTAGGCATAGATCTCGAACTCGTCGGACAACTTAACCTCGCATCAAATTTTTGTGGAAGAGGTGTTTTGGGTTATGGAAATGTCCAATGACAAGGTCTCGGCTTATAAGAATGAAATTCTGAGTTTGAAGCAAAGCATGCCGGAGATGGCAGAGGCGTATCATCAGTTCACCGGCGTTTGCTTTCAGGATGGCGAGCTGGATGAGCGAACGAAGCAACTGATCGCGCTCGGGATCGGACTGTTTGCCAATAATGAGCTGTGTACGTTCTATCATATGGAGGAAGCCCGTGCGAAGGGAGCCTCGGATGCTCAGATTATGGAGGCTGTAGCCGTGGCGTCTGCCGCCAGTGCGGGACATGCTCTCTCGCAGGGACTGACCCGCGTACAGCATAATCTTCATTGATTCACGTGTTACCAATAACCGTCTCAACCGGAGCATTCTTGTTCAGTGGGGGAGACGGTTATTCTCTGTTTAAAGGGCGGCGATTTAGCGGGCGGAAACAGCGGCAGGAGGATGGGCTTGCTCGGAGGACTCGGTCTCGGGCGAGACCAGCCCAAGATAGGCTCGCATGCGGTCCATCATCTCCTCACGGAAGGATGGCCATAGAATGTTCATCGAACCAATGTAACCCCGGCATGCATATCGCGCCTGGATTCCATCCTGGTTTTGCCCAATATCATACACCTTGATCGCTCGCTTGGTGAATTCCTGCTTCACCTCACGAAGAAGCACAGCAGCACGCTTGGCTCCGTTCCCCACAACCTCTACATACAATTGAGGGCTCTTGAAGACACCGCTCTCCTGAATGATTCGGCAATCCCTTTCAAACACTTTATGGATGAACATCAGCAGCAGGTAACTCTTGATCAATGCTCGTTCTTCTGTCGTAACAGCCGGTATGGCCATCAACATCACCGCCTTTATATAGAAAATGGTTATTGAATGGGAACCTATGTTCCTATTTTAACCGAAAAACAGGTTTTTAATCAAGTTCAAAAAAAGTGTTGACTCGATTTACCTGGCGTGATATTATATATCTTGTCGCCGCTGATAAGAGCTTGTCTCCTATAAGCAATGAACATGATACGCGGTCGTGGCGGAATTGGCAGACGCGCACGGTTCAGGTCCGTGTGGGCTAACCCCCGTGGAGGTTCGAGTCCTCTCGACCGCATCCTTATGAAGAAGCTCGTAAACTTGCTTTTTAGCAGTTTACGAGCTTTTTTGTGTTGAGATTTGGACGGCAAATCGGCAACATTTACTTTCTGACTTACATATTTGATTAACTTTTCTCAAACAATACGGTTAGGTATGTATGAATAGGAGTGGAAAGGGGCGTCAAGATGCGGAAGGTATATAAAAATGCGGTGATTCTGCTGTGTATGGTATGGGGGATCTTGAACGGACCGCAGATCGGCTATGGGGCAGGGATGGTTGCTTGGACTGATCTGTCACGTCAGGAGCCAAACCAAGTGCACAAAGAATCCGTCAGCAGCAAGTCCGGCCAGGAAAAGAAAACAAGTAAGCTTGTCGTCATCATCGATGATTTTGGCAATGATCAGAAAGGAACTCAGGAAATGCTTAGTCTGCCTGTCAAAATCACGGTCGCTGTGATGCCTTTTTTGCCGACAAGCGTGAAGGACGCCGAAGCCGCTTATCGGCAAGGTCATGACGTCATTATCCATATGCCCATGGAGCCTAAACAGGGGCGAGCTTCCTGGCTTGGACCGGGTGCGATCTTAAGCTCGCTTACCGATGAGGAAATTCGTAAACGCATGGAGGAAGCCATTGATTCAATTCCTTACGCCGTAGGGATTAATAATCATATGGGCTCCAAAGTTACCGGGGATGAACGAGTCATGTCCATCGTACTTGACGTATGCAGGGAGAGAGGGCTGTTCTTTATCGACAGCAAGACGAATTACCACAGCGTGGTTGGCAAACTGGCTGCGGAGAAGGGGATGCCATCCATCGCCAACGATATCTTCCTGGATGACGTTCATACCGTTCAGCATGTGAGCAAGCAGCTGCAGACCGCAGCGCAGCATGCGGAAGAGAGAACTTCCTGCATTGCAATAGGGCATGTTGGTGTGTATGGAATCCGCACGGCAGAAGCTCTAAAAGGAAGCATTCCTAAACTGCAGACGAAGGTGGAGTTTGTAGGTATCAGCGATCTGGTAAGGGAACGATCAAGCTGGCGGCCGAATCCACTGCCTGCGTATTAGTGCATTAGCAGCACCGATGGTGATTTTTTGCCATGTTGTGAGTAACTGGACGATAAAAGGTTATCCGACAAAGGTCAGCCCATATCTTGTATAGCCATAAAAAATAAATAGCCTTCCAGACAAGGACCCGGTGATTCCGTTCCCTGTATGGAAGGCTGTACTTATGTTGAGGCAGCTGGCCACGCATGCTGTGAATGATCTCGCTAATGTTGCTGCTGACGCGCTGTTTGTAATCGCAATATTCCGGAAAAGTCCCGAACAGATGATTTCCGTTCCGAATCGTGTTGGCTACTGAGCCGGGTAGGATGAAAACAAAAAACAGCCCCAATCTACAGGGCAGTTAAATAACTGATAATCCCGTCGGCAATGGCCTCGGCAATCTGCATTTGACCATTGCGGCTGGTCAATAAGTTCCGGTCCTCCATGTTGCTGAGGAAACCCGTTTCAACGATGACGGCGGGTACTTGGGTTTGATTGAGCAGATAATACGGCTTGCCTATCATGATGCCATTGTTGCTGCGATAAACCAGATTCAACTGTTCTTGAATGGTTTCCGCAAGCAGGGTGCTGCGACCCTCGGATTGGTGAAGGACGATTCCTCCACGTCGGGAGGAATTCTTTCCCCAATTCACATGAACACTGACCACCAGCTTGGTCGGGATTTCGCTGCTGAGCTGTTTACGCTGTGACAAATCCCGGCGATGTCTGGAGGAGCTCCGATGCCAGCGGTTGTCGTCGCTAAGGGCGTAATCGGCATCGCGATTCAGCACGGCATGATAACCCTCCTTGCGAAGCAGCATGAACACTCTGCGTGAAATGGCCAGGTTGATATCTTTTTCGAGAATGTCCCCATACGAAGTACCGCCGTCAACGCCGCCATGACCCACATCGATCAGAACGACATCATGTGCAAAAGGGTGCAGGTGCCGGAGCTTGGACTGGTCGATTTCCTGACCCGATGAGTGGGTGGATTCCGGCGTTTCGGACGTAAGCCGAGCTGTCTGTATCGATGTCTGATGAACGGTTCTTGCGGGATGCGTCATGGCATGCTTCTTCACTGGACAGGCTTCGGTGACAGAACCCGGGAATGCCAGCGTAAAGAGAAGCATCCACACCCCTGCTGCCTTAACCATGATGGATTCCTTCTTTCACGTAAAATTTCGGCTTTATTAGAATGTGCATTTAGCGGAAAAATCATGCCGTTCAAATGCGTGCGTCTAGAATCGATCGAAATGGAGCAAACTGATACAGGGATGTGGATAAACCATAAGGAGTTGATTCATATGGCTAGCGGCGATGATTTAATCAAGTACATTACCGAGCGCGTAGTTCATTATATAGATACACCCAAGGACGTTCGGCGCAAGGCGAAGGTGAAGGAATCCTGGACCACAAGGTGGTTCGGCATGATTCCGTTCTCCATGTCGCTATGGAAAGAAGATGTAACCACCAAGCGCAAAAAAAGGGCAAAGTAGCAGCTGCTGCACGTTCCTTCATGAAGTCGATCGTACGTATTGCTCCCTGTTACGCCCGATGTCAGGTTCGGAACATGCTTTGGAATGGCTGTAGACCCTTGTGAGTGCTGAGTGCACAACCATAAACCGTTTTGAAAAAATATAAAGGACGCTGCCCGTTAAAGGGCCGCGTCCTTTTGTCAGTCATAGCATATTGCATGGATGAGGGCTGTTAGCTTTAACCCGTATTATTCCGGTTGAGCATAAAATTGACCTTGTCCGATTAACCGGGATGCCGGCAGGAAACGAAGGGTGTCTGTATTCCGCAAGGGAACCGAAACATAAAGCGCAGCCGGGTTCTCCTGATTCGCCGGGGACCAGCGATGCCAGCCGGTTAAGTTAAAAGGTGCGCCGTAAGCGGCATTTCCTTTTTTGGACTTGAATATCAGGGTGGAGTGTTCCTGCAGTAAATTCCGCAAATCGGCGCTGCTTCGGGTCGTTAGATCGCTTGAGGTCAGCCACAGCAGATTATCGTAAGGATCCATGGAGTCGCCGGTTGCGATGGAGGGCGTTCCGGCATACCAATGATTGGATGTGGATGAAGCCACGAGTCCTTTGGCTGTTGCAGGCAGAGATACGGATACCAGCTTCGTCGTTGAATGCGTCTGCTGGGGCTCATCCGGGAGAGCTTCACTATTTAGTGCATTAAAATAAATCGGCTTCTTGCCGGGCAGCTGGACCTGCCAGACGGGAGACACGTCATACAGCTTGCGCACGATGCTTCCTTGAGGCAATGATCCTCCGGCCTTCACAAGTCCTTCCGCAGAGAGCCGTTCTTTCAACGGCGCTTGGCTGTAGGGAAGAGTCGAGCCGATTCCGTATTCACTCAGGATATATCCACCGTCTTCTTCTGCACTGATAATCATGTATCCTTGCGGCAGTCCTTCATCGGAAATCGTGACCAACCAGCCGTGCGTACCCGGACCAAGCGGGGTGAATTCGAGCTTGGCTTCATCCCAGGTCGTAAATGGCGCATGGGCCGATAATTGAGCGACAGTCTCCTCCGCAAAGTCCATCAAACTCCCGGGTACCTGAGCCACAGCGTTGTTCTGATTAACATCTGAAACGCCTGATCTATGATGATCCGCTGTAAGCTGAGTGCTGGTGCTGGTCAGACTAGGGCTGTTCGCAGAATTGGAAACGTCGGCTTGGCTAGCGGCAGCCAAGCTTGCCTGCGGCTGGAACGAGCTGAACCATAGGATAGTTGTTACGATCATAGAGACAGACAGCACTCGATATCGGCTGGTCTGTTTGTTATTGGGTGATTTTGGCTGGGAATTCTTGCAATCCTTGTCATCATGGTTACGAAGTTTCATGTTCCACTGTTTCAAATCATTAACCGCCTTTCCTTGGCCCTACGCGCCGTGGATGTATTGAAATCATCATATCGGACAAGCTCTGCAAAGGCTGTTGCAAGCTGTCGCGGTAGGAGAAGGGAGAATGGTTCTTTTTTTGCCTGCTTTTGTAGAGGGGCGTCATGATGACGCACCCACAGGCGAACACAGATGAAATAGACCGCAGGTTATGACGGACAAGCTCACTTTCGGCTCGTACTGCCACTGCATTTCCGACCGACGGTTCTTATATTGCTCCTCAATGAGCACTTTTTTCTCTTCATCCTGCTCCTTGAGCAGGTCCTCGTAATAGCTGTCGATCACCAGCAGTTCTTCTTCAAGACGTTCTCTTGCTTTGGTGGCCCAGTCATAGTCCAGCTTGCTTATCTTGTCGATAAGATGGTTCTCCAGCGCATCTACGGCCTGTTCGAGCGTAAGAGCCGCCGGTCGGACGTGAACGCTCTCGGGCAAGCGGGGCGTCAGTTCGCGTCCAATCAGGATCGCCGGGAAGTCATGGGCAATCGCACGACTAGATAATGAGATTCCGAGAAAAAACAATTCTTCCCGCTTCAGATCACAGCTGAACTCCACCTTGAAGCAGACGCCCAGCCACTGCTCATACGGAGTGGAACGGGCTCTTGGACGCGGCTCGGTATCGCGCTGCTGGAATAGATAGACGCATTTGCCTTCCTCCCGGGAAGCATTCCAGATTTGGGCGAGCCGGCTGCTGCCGTAGCCAATGTCCTCCCGCTGAATGCGGCCGGGACCGAGGATAGGCAGAACCGGGGCATTCCCGTAAAAACGGGCCAGGAGCGGATCCTGGGCAGGCGTGGCGAGCTGCGCTTTGGCCTCGGCTTCTTGGGTCTTTGCAAGCCGTTCGTCGTATTTCTCCGGATCAAACACGAAATTGAACGACAACGTTTCGGCGGGAGCGCCGGTACGTTCCACGAAGCCCCAGTAATACGGGCGGTTGGTGAGCATTTTGTCGGCTTGCGGTGACAGTTTCACGGTGACATGCTCAGGCGATTTTTCAATGACGGTGCATTCGGTGGCTTCCAAATAGGCCATGAAGTGCTGCTGCACCTCCTGCGGCGTCATGGTCATATTAGGCTTCTTCCTCTCTTAGATTTTCTTCGACGGTGCTTCCCTGCTCGATATCCTGTTTAATATGGTGAATCGAGTCGCCCAATGTGCTGATGCGCTGGCGGATCTCATCGTCGTTGCCGGACTCCAGCATGATTTTGTACAGGCTCTTCTCGATGGATTCCTTCTTCTCGAACCGCTCCAGAATGACATCCAGTCCCCCGATGACCATCTCGAACATGTTGATCTTCTCGTGCAGCAGGTTCAGGATGTGCTCTTCAATGGTTCCCGACGTGGACAGGTTGTAGATCTTCACGTCATTGGTCTGGCCGAGACGATGTACGCGTCCGATCCGCTGCTCAACCCGCATGGGATTCCAGGGCAGATCAAAGTTGATCATATGGTGGCAGAATTGCAGATTGATGCCTTCGCCGCCGGCTTCCGTCGCGATCATGACCTGCGCCTTGCCGCGGAAGAGATCCATCATCCAGTCCTTCTTGCCGCGGTTCATTCCGCCTCGGTACGGTACGGAGATTAGTCCGTGATCGCGGAAATAGTTGAGCAAGTATTCCTGCGTGGCGCGGTATTCCGTAAATACGATGACCTTCTCGTTCATTTGCTGGATGAGCTCGATGGTTTTTTCCGCCTTGGTGTTGGCTTTGATGGCCTTGATGAGATAGACGAGCTCCCAGATTTTATCGCGCAGCGGAGAGTCCTCGGGCATCTTCTTGGACAGATTAACAAGAGTCACGAAGACGGCATCGCGGCTGCTGCACACTTCACGCTGGAGGGTAACGAGGGACAGCATACTGCTTAAATTTCCCCCCGCTGCCTGATACTGATCTTTGACGAAGGACGTAACGCCGTCGTATAATGACTGTTCTTCGGGCGAAAGGCTAAGCCCTACATTGCGGACGGATCGCTTGGTGAATTTCACTTCGCCCTCGCCGCGTCGGTTACGGATCATGACCTTGGACAGCTCATCCTTGAGCTGATCCTGGTTCTTGGGTCTTCGTTTATCGACAACAAAATTAGCGGCAAACTGCCCCTGGCCTCCGAGCTGCCCCGGCTTCAGCAGAGTGATCAGATTGAAGAGCTCGCTGAGATTGTTCTGCACCGGCGTGGCCGTCAGCAAGAGGCAGTATTTTTTGCGCAGCTTTTGAATGAATTGATAATTGGATGTTTTCTTGTTCTTGAGCTTGTGCGCTTCATCGATGATGAGCATATCGTATTCCTCGTTCAGCAGAATCTCCTGATGCGGATCGCGTTTGGCCGTGTCCATGGAGGCAACAACGATATCATTGCCCCAGGAGTACGCTTTTTTCTGCGCAATCGCGGGAATGCCGAACTTGGAGTTCAGCTCGCGAACCCATTGCAGCACAAGGGAAGCCGGAACGAGAATCAACACTTTGGATACCAAGCCGCGCACGAGGTATTCTTTTAAAATAAGGCCGGCTTCAATCGTCTTTCCAAGTCCCACCTCATCGGCCAGAATGGCTCTGCCCGACATTTCGAACAATACGCGTCTGGCGGTATCGGTCTGATGGGGGAGCGGGGATAAGCCACCAAGGTGCTTGAGGCATTGTAATTCTTCAAAGCTTGTAACCAAGCGGGATTTCTCACCCTCAACGGCAAGCTGGGCCAGACGATAGTCACCCCAAGGTCCACCCTTGTCCAGTCGACCGGCGAGATCGTCAAACCAGGAACGGTCGATCTGCAGTGGAACGGGAAGGCGCGGGTCGGTAATCATGCCTGATTCGGCAGATGGCTGATGATTCATGTCGATCTCCTCCTGTTGTGAAAGATTCCGGGCCAGCGGTGTATATGTAGTATGGACGAAAAAAGAAGTCTTCATAACCTTGCACGAATTCGGGAGGCGTGGAATACCCTATAGGGCGCACGGCTGCTGGAATTGGATATTTCCATCTTTTTTTTCATAGGGAAGGGCGAAAAAGAGAGCGAGAGGAAGAAAGCGGAAGCTTGTGAGCGGGAGCTTGGAACTGTCGGCTTAATTTTCACATTATCGGCATAGTTAACCTATATATAGTGTAGTATAATGAATTAACAGCACTATATATGGTGTGTATAGTGTTTTTTGATGTTTGACCGGCTACATAACAGGTTATGTTGTTGGTGAGCGCATTACTGCGGAACTTTTTAATTTTATATCTTATATAGGAGGTAGTTGCTCTTGAGTACGATGCAGAATCAGCGGCTGGAAGGTTTAAGCGAGAAGATCTTTTTGGACCGGTATGCCTGGAAGGATGCGGACACCAACAACGCGAAGGTAGGCGATGTGGTGCTCGTTCTGACGAAGGATGATCCCAAATTTCCGACCAAGGAAGTTGGCGAAATCGTGAACCGCGAAGGCCGCAAGGTCACGGTGAAGACACGGAAGGGCGAGCTTGTGGAATCGGATGTGGAGAAACTGACGTTAACCATCGAGAAAACGCCGGAAGAAATGTGGGATCGACTCGCGGCTGCCATGTCATCGGTTGAGGCAACGCCGGAACTGCAGGAGGAGTGGCGCGGAAAGTTCCGCGAGATTCTGGATGATTGGAAGCTGGTACCGGGCGGACGGATTGCAGCTGGAGCGGGTGCGAGCGATGAATTGACGCTGTTCAACTGTTACGTGATTCCTTCACCAAAGGACAGCCGGGGCGGCATTATGGAAACCCTGAGCGAGATGACCGAGATCATGGCGCGCGGCGGCGGTGTCGGCATTAACTTGTCTTCCCTGCGTCCTCGGCGCGCGATCGTAAGGGGCGTGAATGGTTCCTCCAGCGGTGCGGTATCGTGGGGCGGATTGTTCAGTTATACGACGGGATTGATCGAGCAGGGCGGAAGCCGCCGAGGTGCGCTCATGCTGATGATTAACGATTGGCATCCGGACGTGGAGGACTTCATTACGGTGAAGCAGACGATGGGACAAGTTACGAATGCGAACCTGTCGGTATGCGTCAGCAATGACTTCATGAAGGCTGTGAAGGAAGATCTGGACTGGGAACTGGTGTTCCCGGATACTACTGATCCTGATTATGATGAGCTGTGGGACGGGGATCTGGATAAATGGAAGAAAGCCGGACACCGTATCATTCCATATAAAACCGTAAAAGCACGCGAGGTCTGGCATACGATTATCGAATCCGCATGGAAATCGGCAGAGCCGGGCGTCGTATTCATGGAATACTATAACCAGATGTCCAACAGCTGGTATTTCAACCCAATTATCTGTACGAACCCTTGTGGTGAGCAAGGACTTCCGGGCTGGGGCGTATGTAATCTGTCCGCGATGAACCTGTCGAAGTTCTATGACGAAGCGAATCATGACGTTGCCTGGGATGAGCTGGCTACGACGACACGTTACTCTGTGCGTTTCCTGGATAATGTCATTGACCGGACGCCTTACCATTTTGAAGAGAACGAATTGAACCAGAAAAAAGAACGCCGCGTGGGTCTCGGAACGATGGGTCTGGCCGAGCTGATGATCAAGCTGAACATCCGTTACGGCAGCCCGGAATCGCTGGAGTTCCTGGATAAGCTGTATGGCTTCATCGCGCGCGAAGCGTATCTTGCTTCTACGGATATTGCCGAGGAGAAAGGTTCGTTCCAAGCATTCGATGCCGAACTTTACCTGCAAAGCGGCTTCATGAAAAATATGGCCGAGGTATATCCTGAGGTTGCTGAAGCGGTACGCAAAAAAGGTGCACGCAACGTAACCGTCATTACCCAAGCGCCTACAGGCAGCACGGGAACGATGGTCGGAACGTCGACAGGCATCGAGCCGTACTTCGCCTTCAAATACTTCCGTCAAAGCCGACTTGGCTTCGACGAGCAGTTCGTGCCGATTGCTCAGGATTGGCTGGACAGCCATCCGGGAGAAGAGCTTCCAGATTATTACGTCACGGCGATGAGCCTCTCTGCCGAGGACCACATCCGCGTGCAAGCGGCGATTCAGCGCTGGGTGGACAGCTCCATCTCGAAGACGGCCAACTGCCCGTCGGACTTCACGGTTGAAGATACGAAGCGCCTGTATGAGCTGGCATTCGATCTGGGATGCAAAGGCGTAACGATCTATCGCGACGGCAGCCGCGACGTGCAGGTGCTGCAGACGGAGAAAAAAGAAGACAAAGCCGCCGAAGTGGTGACAGCTTCTGCTGCGGACACGGCGCTGGAGCAAAGCGCGGCAGGCCAAGCCGCAGAGGATGCGGCGAGCGTGGAGCCTGTGGCTGCAAGCGTGGCAGTGACAGCATCAGCGAGCAAGAGCGGGCTGGATAAACAATACAAGAAGCGTCCGCAAGTGCTGCGCGGCGCAACCTATAAAATGAATACGCCGTTCGGCATGGCGTACATTACGATCAACGATCTGGACGGCATTCCAAGCGAAATCTTCCTGAACGTCGGCAAAGCCGGATCGGATGTGTTCGCAATGGCGGAAGCCTTGGGCCGCGTCTGCTCCTTGTTCCTGCGTTACGGGGACCACGGTAATAAGGTGGAGCTGCTGATCAAGCACCTCAAGGGCATCGGCGGCACCGGTGCGATCGGCTTCGGCGCCAACCGTGTGGAATCTATCGCAGACGCGGTGGCGAAGGCACTCGAAACGCACGTAGCAAACAACGCTGGGGCGGATCATGACCATGATCCGGCACCGGTCGCAGCCACGATGGCGCCTGTTGATTCAGGGGCCGGGAGTGAGACCGTAACCGCGGGGTATGGCGGACATGGTTCGCACGCAGGCGGCAGCTCCATGTCGCTGGATCTATGCCCATCTTGTGGCGGGGCGTCTCTGATTAACATCGAGGGATGCAAGACGTGCGGGAACTGCGGGTATAGTAAGTGCTCTTGATGATGAAATCATAAACATAATCGAAGAGTTCTTCGGTGGAATAGAATCTGCATCCTTAAATGGGCTGTTAATATATTGTGGGAAATGAAACTAAGAGTACCAATTCCTCTGCACTGCAGATGGAATTGGTACTCTTTTTTGCAATAGATTTACTATACCATCAACACCCAATGCGCTATAAGCTTTGATATTCTTGGACAGAAATTCTCATTACTTCTCTGTAGCGTCATCTCTTTTAATTATGATTTTAATATATATGCTTATAGTCTTTATTTTGATATAATAGGTAAAATATTACTTTTTAATAAGATCATTACATACATTTTCTCTACTGACATTTCATAACAGAAGGGAGGTGAATATATGAAAAAAGTAGTGTTGATTCTATTATTAGCATGCTTCTCTTTTTCTACCAGCGCATTTGCAGCTTACACTGCAACATCCCATGATTTGGCAGTTTTCCAACCGGCTCAACATAAATTAAGCGTTGGTCTATGGAGCTCTACGAATGAAACCGTTGAGCTATCGCTTTATGCTAAAGGACCCTCCGGTCAACTTAATAAAGTCTTCTCAACTACCGTGAATATTGGGCCAACCTCTTCAAGTCCTGTCGAGTATTCAGTAGGTTTTCTTAGTGCAGGAACCTATGTCCTCAAAGGACAATTCCAAGGGTCTTATGGTAGTCTTGGCCCTGTTAGTTTGAATCAAGCCAATTAATAAATGCATAGAGATGAATACGGCCAAGCCTGTTATGTTAATCGTTTGGCCGTATTATTTTTTTTAAGTGAAAATGAGATATATTGAGGGTTTATGTTAGATTGCACTTAAGCGATTGAACTACCGTATACCAGTAGATAATAAGAGACTTCCCACCTCGGATGCAGCTATTTCTTATCGATTAGCTCTCCAGCTTTAGAAAAAGTTTTATATTCCACCTTTCCTTTAGGCTGCTCGCTGTAATAGTAATAAAGCTTGGTTTCCTCATTCACGGTGCTGTTAAAAGCAATACCTTCTCCATTATCGCGACAGGCCTCTATGTGGTCAATGCGACTAAGCTGGGTTGGGATGAATATAACATGAACGTCTTTCTTAGGTGAGTAATGGAATGTTTTCTCAGTTACCTTGAAAGAATCCGTTCCAGGAGGCGGAATCAGAAGAGTATCGGTAACCTTCCATCCCCAAAAACTTTTCGACAACCCATATACCATAAAGCCTTCTTCAAGAGGTCTTATGGTTATATTTTGTTTCTGGGTCTTATCAATGAACATCCCGGTTCCGGTCCTCCTTGATACCCCTCCAAGGCATCCTCAACCGTTGAATTTACAATATACGTGTCCCATATGAGCAATCGGAACAATACGATACCTAAGAGAATCAAGAACACGATGAAGCTGTTCTTTTGGATGGGGTTCATGTTTTTAACGCCAAATTCATCATTTCAGAACAACGATGAGGATGTTCAAGATTCACGGAACAAAGCAAACAGGAAGGAAGGGGACGGAAAGCCAAGATATCCTCCATTTCAAGGGGAGGTTATAATTCGTCATCCGTTTGTATCGAGAGTACTTAACGTAACTTCGGTAATGCGCATAGGATGGGAATATCATCCATGTTATAGTAAATAACAACAAAATGATAGGACTCTTTTTCGGGCTCGTAGGTACAAGAACGTTATCGAAAATCAGCATAAAACCACAAACCCAAAAGTATCATCTATCATATTTGATGTTAAAGGAGATTGAAAAATGAGTGTCGTTCAAGAAGTACCTGTTCGCTGCATAGGAGGAAGAAACTGGGATTCATGTGGAGTCATTATATACATCAAACAAATTTGAATAATTCTATTCGTCTAAAGAAGAGTACATATACATGGCGCCTATTTTTGTTGGATACGTGAGTGACTGCCACGATGTGATAATGAATCCTTCTGATTGGTTGCTTGTCTATAAAGCTCCTTAGAGAAGGTAATAAGCCATTGAAAGATAGTATGGGATTTTTGAAGTGTATTAACCGGCCTCAAGGCTGAAAGGAGGATTTGAGTGCTTGAAAATCTTGAAATAGATAACCTTATCCATCAAGCAGATGCTTCAATTCCATTAGTAGTAATGATGTGTGGTGTGGCTGGATCAGGAAAAACAACATTCGCTCAACGGTTAGAGCAGAGGGGCTTTGTACGTCTCTCCATAGATGAAGAAATATGGTCTACAAATGGTCGATACGGAATTGATTATCCAGTTGAAATGTATGAGCAACTTAAAGGTGAAGCCGAGTTAAAGTTGTATAAGGAACTAGTAAATCTTTTAAATGAAAAGAGCAATGTGGTTATTGATTTCAGTTTCTGGCAACGTAAGAAACGAAATGATTATAAGAAGCTAATTGAAGATAGAGGAGGAGAGTGGAAGCTTATTTATTTGAAAGTTCATCCTGATGATTTACGTGAACGACTTCGCATTCGGAGCCAGAGATTCGATGCTAATGCTGCATTTACAATAACAGAAGAAATATTATCTTCATTCCTCATGGGTTTTGAAGCACCTACTGGTGAAGGGGAAATTATCATAGAGTAAAGATAACATATTTAAGCATATCGGACTTTGCTCCTCGGTTCGGAAGCTGAAGAGGATACATTTGCAAGAAATTATATAATAGAATTGAGGATCTCATCAAGAAAGTTCAATTGAAATCTTTGGAATTAGTAACCGGGGATTTCTTGATATCTCTTTAGCAATCAAGAATGGCGGAGTATTTCCAAGACTCATATTTGTGTCGATGAATGAAAACTCAAGAGTAGTTGTACTTGAAGGTCATGCCCGATTGACAGCTTATTTTATAAATAGTGAGTATATACCTGATGAAATGGAGGTATTAATTGGGTTCTCTGAGAAGTTTAATGGGTGGGATTTATATTAAGAACTTATGCAGCGGCTCCTTTGGATTTTTGGCATGCGGAAAGGATTTTGTAGAGGAATCAGCGGGCAATTCTTCAGGGGTCATGAATGCAGAAACGTTACAAGAAATCAGCGCCAAACGTTAGACGAAATCATATGAACCAGGAAAGGATGGGAGACAATGAAATTAGAGATTTTAACGGTGCCCTCTTATTGGAAAACTGAAATGAAACAAAAATATTATCAACTTTATGAGGAAAACAGCAAGTTGGTTGTTTTGTTTCCCGGAAAAAACTATCCTTGTGATAAACCAATTCTACATTTTGCTGGAGCCTCCGCACTTCAAAGTGGTTTTGATTTATTGGTACTGGAATATGGATATCAAGCTGCGAGAACGAATTTGGATGTTAATGAACTGCAAAGAGTCATAGAAGATAGCCACGAATCGGTTCAACGAATCATTGGCAAGTACAAGCAAGTTGTTTTTATTAGTAAGAGCATAGGGACAATAGTTGCTGGTGAAGTTCATGGGAAACTTGAAATTCCAATCAAACACTTATTTTTGACACCAATCAAAGATACAATTCACTATATCAACAAGTTTAACGGACTTGTGGTTTATGGAACAAAGGATGAAGTGTTTAATAATGAACTTGCAAATCAAATTAACATAGACAAAGTTAGAGAGGTCATTGAAATTCCTAATGCCAATCATTCTTTAGAGACCGAAAATGTTGAGGAATGTATTGAGATTCTAAGTAAACTCGTAAGGATATATATGGAATTTCTAAGCAAGTAATCAGTTGTAGGTTAAACAAAGTGACTTCGTCTAACGCCTGATCACACATAGGCGTACGCACCTTAAGTCGCTGGTGCTAACAACTCATAGAAAAGGGGCATCCGCAAGATCTTAGATCTTTTGGGATGCCCCTTTTGAGTCAAATATACGCTTTACAAGCGTCAGTTGATATTTTGCATTTTCGCAGGCGATGGAGCCGCACCGGCTGACTTTCTTTTAGCCAGATCCATCTTACGCTGCAGCATGCCAAGCACAAGATCCGCAACGATTGCCAGCACCGCGGCAGGAATGGCGCCTGCAAAGATTCGGAGGGAGTTGTTGCTGTTCAGTCCAGCATAGATTTCCCGTCCCAAACCGCCTCCTCCTACGAGGGGAGCAATCGTTACCACGCCGATGGCGATGACGGCGGCAATACGAAGACCTGACATGATATAAGTCAGCGCAAGCGGAAAACGTACTTTAACGAGCATCTGGAAGGGGCTCATCCCAATTCCTTTTCCAGATTCAAGATAGCTGGGATCCACCTGTTTTAACCCAACGTACGTATTACGTGCAATTGGATTCAGTGAATACAGGAAGAGTCCCACCATGACTGTTTTCGTTCCGAGTCCCATCCATAACATGAGAACCACGAGCATCGCTAAGCTCGGTACCACCTGCAAGATGTTGGTGATAAACAAAATGATCTTGGCAGCCCATTTGCTTTTAGAGCAGAGGATGCCAAGCGGTACTCCGACGATGAATGCCAGTCCCAGACCGATAACGACCATCGTAATATGCTGGATGAAATACTCCAAGAGTAACCCCTGATTTCGTGATATATACGACAAAAAGTCGGCAAATGTTAAATGTTCACTTTCCATGCTTACCCTCCTTTAGCTTTTCAAGAGGCCCTGCTCTTTCAAGTACGCGATTGCGACCTCCCGTTCGCTTTTCTTCTCAATGTCCACCTGATAATTAAGCGATATCATCGTATCTGCATCCAAATGACCGATTAAAGGCGCTATCATATCCTGGATTTCAGGATGCTTCTTCAAAAGGTCCGAACGCAATACCGGACTTGCATCATATGGAGGGAAGAATTGCTGGTCATCCTGAAGCGTCTGCAATTGGTAGGCTTTCAGCCGGGAATCCGTAGAATAGGCCAACACGATATCCACCT
Organism: Paenibacillus sp. ISL-20; assembly: GCF_018613005.1. NCBI lineage: Bacteria > Bacillati > Bacillota > Bacilli > Caryophanales > Paenibacillaceae > Paenibacillus > Paenibacillus sp. ISL-20. The sequence continues at coordinate 11,967 of NZ_JAGGRD010000023.1, read as the reverse complement.
GCTCATTGGCTACCGCACTGTATACCAGGCTGATTTCCATGGGGAACACCTGACCGAATTTAATGTCATATGCTTTGGAGAACGCCGGATATCCATCCGTGCTTCTCTCCAGCCACGTGGTATCTACCCCAAGTTTCATACGATCCATGTCTTTTTTGACATCGGAAATTTTGGTATATCCATTGGCTTCGGCAAGATCCTTTCTTACCGTGAACGCGTAGGTGTTCTCAAAACCCAGTGGGTTCATCCAGGTAAACCCGAAGTGTTCCTGAAATCCATCTTGAGCTTCCTTCAAGACTTTATCGCGGTCTTTGGTACCGCTGATCGGGAAATGGTTGTTGAAAATCTCACCAGTATATAATGTTGCCATCTGAACGTCGTTTCTTTTCATCGCATTAATGACCAATGAACTTGATGCCAGATCCGGGATAATATCCACTTTCAGATCGGTTTGGTCTTCAATCAGAGCTTTATACATTTCTGCCATAATCTTGGTTTCGGTATAGGTTTGAGTCCCAATCGTAATCTCGCTTTGAATTCCGCATGCGGAGGTTAAAGCGGCAAGAGCCATCATGCAGATTAACATCGGAACCCATTTAAGCTTTTTCAGTTTCATCACGCCTTCCTTGTTCCGTCCGCCTCGCTGTATACGGTTGATGTGACTCATATCGCAGCGTCCCGGGTCTGAGTCTGATGGTAGTGTTTGCTTAGCCAGCCCTCAAGCAGCCCAAGCAGACCGTCAGCTACAAGTGCCAAGAGAATGGCACCAATGCCACCGATGAAGATCATCTCGGGCTTGTTGACACCAAGTCCAGATACTATAAGCTGGCCTAAACCGCCAGCACCAATCAGGGAAGCCAGTGTTGCCCAGCTGATGATGTACACGGTCGTAATGCGGATACCGGACATGATGTAAGGAAGCGATAAGGGAAGCTGAATCCTCAAAATCGTTTGGGCGGTGCTGTATCCCATCCCCCTGGCCGAATTGAGCACCCCCTTATCCACGGAGTGAAAACCGTCATAGGTATTCCGCAGGATGGGCATGAGGGAATACAAAAACAGCGCAAGGATGGCCGGCTTCATGCCGATGCCGAGCAGCGGAATCAGAATAGCCAGAAGCGCCAGGCTTGGTACCGTCTGAAACAGGTTCGTAATGAAAAATACGATGCTGTTGATCCAGCCTATCCGGTTGTATACCAAAAGGATTCCGATCGGTACGGCAACAACAGTCCCCAAAAGCACGGCAGAGAATGAGAGGACCAGATGCTCCTGCAATGCATTTAGAATATCCGGATAACGTTCCGTGATAAAACTCCAGAATGCGTTCATATCACTCACCCTCTCCGTTCTGCACCGGAGGAACCATCGTTGGATAGACTTCGGCCAAATGTTTAACCACACTGCCTCTTGTGATTAATCCGAGGAACCGGTTATTACTGTCTACGACAGGAAGATTACTGAGCTGATGGCTGTCCATGATCTCGATGGCCTGCGGAAGCGTGCTTCCCGAAGCCACAGAAAAACGGACTGGATGCATAACGTCAGCCACCGTTTTGCCTTCCTCGCCGTATTGGTCGAGAACCCGGTAGATTGAAACCGCTCCTTGTAGCTGACGGTTACGGTCCACAATCAGCAGCGAATCGACCCGCTTCATTTCCATCATTTTGATGGCTTCAGCTAATCCCCGGCTAGGGAATGCCGTGACCGGATTCGTAATCATCACTTCATCTACAAGCGGAATTTCATAGGCGCTTTCATTTTCATTTTGCAGACGTTTCGAACCGATAAAGTCACGTACAAATTCGTTTGCGGGATGCCGTAAAATGGTGTCCGGTCTACCCGTTTGAATCACTTCCCCATCTTTCATCAGAATGATGGTGTCCGCAATTTTAATAGCTTCATCCATATCATGCGTAACAAAGATAATGGTTTTATTGAGCTCCTGCTGAAGCCGGATCAGCTCATCCTGAAGCTGCTCGCGACTGATGGGATCCAGAGCGGAGAAAGGCTCGTCCATCAGGATGATATCGGGTTCAGCTGCCAGCGCACGCACTACGCCTACGCGCTGCTGTTGTCCGCCGCTAAGCTCGGATGGGTAGCGTGTGCCATAAATAGTGTGGTCCAGTCCGACCATGTCTAACAATTCATTTACTTTTTGATCTGTTTTGTCTTTATCCCACTTCTTCAGACGTGGAACTACGCCCGCGTTCTTGGAGATATTCATATGCGGAAATAAACCAACGCTTTGAATGACATAACCGATATTGCGCCGCAGTTCAACCGGATTCAATCTCGAGATATCCTTACCGCCAATCAGAACTTTGCCCGATGATGGCGTATTAAGCGCGTTGATCAGCTTCATGGTAGTCGATTTGCCACAGCCACTCGGTCCGATGAGGACGGTAATTTCCCCTTTTTTGAATTCCAGATTAATGTCCTTCAGCGCGTGAAAGCCATTATCATAAACCTTGTTCACATGCTCCAGTACTATCATTCAATCGCCCCTTTGCAAGCAGTATCCATATTATGCGGAGCATTTGGCATATCATCCATCGGGACCCAAAAATTGTTGAAGGAAAAGTGTGGTGCCAGAGTTAAGGGAAGGCTTCAGCCTTGTTATGTAGAAATGGAAAATGAAGCTAAGCAAGTTAGCTTTAAAAGAAATCAAAATGGAATAGGATTAAGCGCATGATTAAGGGGTGGAGATAGATCTAAGAGGAAGCCCTGAGGGTACTAACAATTTAAGTTAAAAATCATCGTTATGGTATTGACTTTCATACCCAAAATTCCACCTTTATATGCATTGTAGCTTTCCAAACTGTGCAATCCCTTGTTACATCCATCCGAAGAAGTATTCCAAGCCTGTATGCCCCTGTTCGTATTCGGGAAAATATGCGTTCTCATACATGAATCCCTGTTATACCTGCGAGAATCAAGCAGCTATGTCATGGTGCCACTGCTTCCCTCGGTCCAAATGGATAATGCAAAATGCGTAAGCAGGCAACGAGTCTCTATCGAGTAGGTCCGTATAACTGCCTAATGCATTAATATGTTTAATACTATTACCCAGTTAGCATTAGTTTGAAACATGTATACAGAACGATTTTGAATTTTTAGTACTTCGGGTCCAGAACTGTCCATGAAGCAGACCGGCTCTGTAACGACATTGCTCAGCGGGAAAGTATGTGCGATCCAAGTTTTGAGATTTTCGAGTATTGTACTATGATAAACTTGATTCCATTATTGATTCGAACGATGGTGGGACAGTCCCCTTTAAGGAGTGGTAGATATGGCGCGTGTGTTATTTATTAATGGTGGATCTGAGGGACATATCAATCCAACGATTGGCGTTGTGCAAGAGCTTATTTCGCGTGGAGAAGAGGTCGTGTACTTTTGTATAGAAGCTTTTCGGGAGCGTATCGAGAAGACGGGGGCAACCGTTCGAACATTTGACGATCAAAAATTTATTAAAGCCTTTATCTCAGGTGGGAGAGATTATTTGCTCGAAAGAGTCAACGGTCTTTTACTTACGGCAGATATCGTCATACCAAGCGTTCTTGAACAAATCAAAGGAGAGCATTTTGATTATATCATTCATGATTCCATGTTTGGTTGCGGTCGTTTACTTGCTCAAATTCTTAAACTTCCTGCAATCAACTCTTGTACTACTTTTGCGCAGACAAAAGAATCATTCGATAAAATGCTGGAACCATTTTTTATAAATGTCTCTGCAGACATCGTTAAACCTATAAACGATAAATTCCAAAGCCTGACGGCAATGGTGCAGGAAAAATATGATGTGGAGATCGAATCGCCTTATGAAGTGATTTGCAATCCTGCGCCGCTGACGATTGTTTATACAACAAGGGAGTTTCAACCTGAAGAAGAAGCATTCGACCAATCGTATAAATTTGTAGGTCCATCCATCTCTACACGATTAACGCAAGAAAACTTCGACTTTACTGCAATCGAGGGGGAAAACCCCATTTACATATCACTGGGTACCGTGTTTAATCATGCAATGGATTTTTATAAGCTTTGTATTGAGGCATTGGGGAACACGGATCATACCATCGTCATGTCGATTGGGAGTAAAGTCCAAATTTCTGATTTAGGGGAAATCCCTAATAACTTCATCGTAAAAAATTATGTCCCACAAACCGATGTATTGCAATACGCTAAATTATTTATTACACATGGTGGAATGAACAGTACCCATGAAGGTCTTTATTATGGGGTCCCGCTCATTGTAATCCCACAAAGCGCGGATCAGCCGATCATTGCGGAGCAAGTCGCCCATATCGGAGCAGGCATTACATTACAAATGCAAAGCTTGACTGCAAATCAATTGCGTGAAGCTGCAGATCATGTGTTAAGCCTTTCAACTTTTAAGAAAGCTGCTATAAATATTGGGGAATCTTTTCGACAATCGGGTGGGTACCATCAAGCTGTTGATGAGATTTTCGAATTTAAAAGTCAATATAGATCTGAATAATGAGTGTGTACTGGAAAAAACACGGGGCCGACAAGATCATGAGCATATAACTATAGCACCGTTACAAACAGTCAATAACTGTTCACACGGTGCTATTCATTTTCACGTCAATCCTTGAGATAACGGGTTCTATCTTATGATAAATATATGTATATTTTGAAGTATAGTTCTCTTCTAAACGCGAATGTCAATACCCATATTCCGTTGTGTTTGTAGGTTACTATGCTTATTCTTGTCGGTATCCTGATTATACCTTAGCGTATCCGCAGCGTTTACAGTTTGAGCAGATACGGATACATCCTCCTTATGATCAACCTCTCTGGTGACGAACTTCTTGTTATCGTTTTGAATCTCTTCTTTAGTGGCTTCGATCTTTTCACTCATTTTACGATCCAATTCAGTAATTTTCTTCTCGATGTTTAGCGCTTCATCGGTTTTCGATTTATTAACTGTCAATTCTAGATTCTTTCTCATTTCCGATTTGCCTGGGTCGCCGGGTTCATTCTCACCTCCAAGAAGAGCTCTTCCCTTTCTTACTTCATGCCTAAGAGTGTCAGTTTCCACTTTCAGTGATCTACGTACACTTGCCATTTTGGTCAATTGGTCATGTAGATTACTAGCTTGTAAAAACTTTTCCATTGATATGCCTGACACATCTTGCTTACTTGTATCCATTTCGATTTTATTACTCAAATTCTCCTTTTGAGAAGAAGCACTATTGTTATTCTTATTCTCCTCAGTCTTCTCCATTCTCTTCTGCATAATTTGAGATTCAAGTAATTGCATATCCGTGGTTAAAAGTTTAATTCTTTCATCTTTTTGTTTAGAGTCCAGCTTTTCGTCTGATTTAATACTCGCGATTTTTTCATTAATAATTCCTTTTTGATTGATTAGCTGCTCAATCTCCCGGTCAATAGGAGACATAATATTTGTTCTGGACTTTACAGGCGGCGTAGACTGTGATCTGCTTGATACGCTTGTAATTTGAGGCATTTAAACACGTCCCTTATAACGAAATGGTGAATATTTCCTTATGGTTATTATCGGTTGTTAACCATATGAATATTAACTAGAATTTTAAGAGAAAAAGTTATGACCTCTTATTGAATTTCAAGCGGATTTAAGCGGAAAAGTAAGGGCTTTTTTACTGCTCCATCTGTCAACTCCACATTGTAGATGAAAGAAGTTGTTAGAGTGTATATTTATTGAATGATTGAACTAGCGAGGAACGATAGTTGGTTAGTGGAAGGAATGAAATCAGATAACACAGTATTCAAACTATTGGACTACCACCGCTTGATTGTCATATGTATAATGATGGAAGAAAGGTTATCTGAATCTTATGTGAAACACCTGAAAATATTAACAATCGATTTAAGGGACAATGGTCCGTAATTTAGTTTTTAGTTTATTAAGGGGGCTAATAACTTGGATTTTTTTTGGATGGCAGCGTTATCTCAAATTTTCATTATTTTATTAGTTTTACTGTTCTTTGTAGGATTATTTCGATTTGTGAATAGATTAATTTTACACACAAAAAATACAAAAGAAAGCTTAAGAAGAATAGAAGACAAAATAGATAGGCTAAATCAAGAATTAAATAAGACAAATGAATAACTTTAAAATAGATAGTCCGTGAATACAAGAACTAAGAACATAAACGACTTATTTAGGGGGAGAACGCTTGATTAGAAAAGAGATTCAATTCATATTAGATAGCTTACCGGAAACAGAATTGCAAAAAATATATTGGTCAATAAAAATAATTCAAAAGGAATATGTATATAAAGAAAAATTAATTGAAAAAGGCGTAATCATCTCAGATATATTTGATGGAGCAACAGAAATTATTAATAGATGGGACAAAATATTTACACTAAACATTAGCGACGATATAAAAGAAAGCATTTATTACAATCAATATAGGTGGCATATTTTTAGTTATGAAGTACAAGATTGTTTGAAAGCACATGAAGCAAGAAATGCTTTTAATACCGAAAATAAAGATGAATTATATGTTATGTACCAAAACTCTCCCAGTGTACTTCTATACAGTAAAGCAAAAGCAATAGTCGCGGAGGATTTTGATTCTCAACAAGATATATATATTTTCGATAGAAACTTTACTTGGACGTATATAAATACTCATGAAGATATGTGTGGGCCCTATTTTTACAAAGTGAAATAATTTCGACAGACAATAACCGGGTGAATCTATACTTGGGAGGGATTCAGAAAGTGGGTAGAAGACCATTATTCATTATTGCCGTCATCTTGTGCTTACTAATTAGCGTAAGTTGTAGTAATAAAAATGAAGTTACTCCTGACGACATTGACAGTATTAAATTAGAATTAGTAGAACAAAAGGAAGAAGCAAATGGGACAATGTTCACATTAAAATTACATAACAAATCCAGTCATATTATAGTACAAAACAATGTATATTTAAGTTTCCCCATAAAAATTGAAAACGGTGCTAAGGGGAATGATTTTAAGATCGAAGCTAGAAATAATAAACTCAATATTGATCCAGGAGAAGAATTACTGCTCACCGTATTTGCTCCTAAGGAAATGTATGAAGGAAACCATAATATTGACTTAGAAGATCCTCATATCGAGATAAAAGGTTTCTTTAATGAAGTAACCGAAATCAATCAATTCAATATGCTTGGTGGGCATCGTACTATGGTTGGTTTTGAGGGACAATAAGAACTGTCTAGGGCTGGGTTGTTTTGTTAATACCCACGTGAGCTATATTATAGAGAATAGATGATTGAACGGAGTTGTATCTAATGTTGATACTTGAACGAGCAATAAAAAGTGATGCCCCAAAACTTGCGGAGATACAAAAGGCCAGCTTTGATGATGAATCAAAGCATTTTAATAATAATGAAATCTGTGGCCCACTAGGATACGATTCCGTAAGTTGGCAAGAAGAGATGATGCAAAATTGTGAATATTATAAAGTGCTCTATAATGGAGAAATCATTGGGGGCGTTATGATATTTATAGAAAGCAATCAAGTACATAATCTAGGGCGGATTTTTATTGATCCAAACTATCAGAATCAAGGACTCGGTAAGAAAGTAATGAAAGAAATTGAGGGGAGTTTTCCGGATAGTGCAAAATGGTGGCTTGATACTCCTAGGTGGAGTGTCAAAAATCATCACTTCTATACAAAGTGTGGATTCACCAAAGTCAGAGAAGAAGATGATTTGTACATTTTCGAGAAGACTTTCTAGTTCCGTATCAGGAGTAAATATGACGATCTCGGGATATATAGCAGATGAAGTTCCATCTGTGGAGATCCAATTACCTTGTATATGTTTTTTGTTGTTCTATTATTAAGTAGTAAGCTGAGCCTGAAGTAAATTTAACCTGAGAACTGCGAGGACATGAAGATGACGAAGAAGTTATATTACGAATCCGCTTATATTCGGGAGTGGGAGACACGAATCACACGCAGACTGGAGCGGGAGGACGGGACCTATCTAGTAATGGAGGAAACGGCCTTTTATCCGCACGGTGGAGGGCAGCCCTGTGACCTAGGGTGGATCGATAAAATCCCCGTTCTTGATGTCGTGCTGGAGGAAGGAGAAATTCTGCATAGAGTCGAGCGTTTACCTGAGAAGGAACAGGTCAGCTGCCGTTTGGATTGGGATAGAAGATTCGACCATATGCAGCATCATAGCGGCCAGCATCTCCTGTCTGCCATGTGTCTGGAAGTATGCCAGGCGGAAACACTCAGTTTCCACCTGGGTCAGGATTACGCTACGATTGATATCGCCCGAACTGACCTGTCTCAGGCCCAACTGATGATGCTGGAATTGGAAGTTAATGATCAGGTTTACCTTAACCGAAAGGTAAGGAATTATTTTGTGAGCCGGGAGCAGGCTGCTGCCCTGCCGCTGGTGAAGCAGCCGAAGGTAACCGATGATATCCGGATTGTAGAAATCGAAGGTATCGAGTATAACGCTTGTGGGGGTACACATGTCTCCACAACGGGTGAGATCGGAATGATCAAACTGCTCAGAGCCGAGAAACAGAAGGGACATTTGCGTATATATTTTAAATGCGGATATCGGGCGTTGCAAGAATTTAATGCCGGAATGGAGATTCTCGTCAGTCTATCGGCCAGGTTTAATACAGCAAAGGAAGAGATTTTAGATCGAATTGCAAAATGGGATCAAGAACAGAAGCAGCTCCAGGCTGAATTGAACACCGTGAAGGCTGAGAATGATGCTTACCTGGCAGGAAAGCTGCTGGCAGACCGTCAAGGCAGCCTTATCAAACACGTTTTTGCGGACAAGCCGCTGAAGGATATGCAGAACCTGGCGGCCAAGCTCACTGAAGAAGCTGACATTATCGTGCTCTTCGTGTCCAACGCAGACCATAAGGTTGTCCTCGCTCAAAGGGGAGAGAGCAGTCTCAACTGCGGTGGGTTCTTCAAGCAGCACCTGGCCGATTATCGCGGTAAAGGCGGAGGTAGCGACAAGATGGCACAGGCCGGTTTTGCCACCGGGGAGGATGCCATGGCGTTTTACCATTTTGCGGCGCAGTCTTTAAGTTAGCCTGAAGAGGAGTAAGCTGTCTATAAGTAGAAAGTATCCAAGAAGCTTAAACAATAAACGCCTCAACCTAAGATAGAAGCTATTTAGGATGAGGCGTTTTGTGCATACGTTATTTCAAATGGAATTTAGAGTTAATGACATCAGATAACATAGTATTTACGCATTGGATATTTAACATTTATATCGAACAAGGAGATAAAACATGAGGGACATCATAAACATAAAGAGACTAACTACATTAGAAGAAGCTGAATTATTGGATCAAGAATTTGCCAAGCGTTATGGGTGGTATCGACAAGGAGATTATTATCATATGTGCCTAAATGAGAACAATACCAATAAACGAGTAACCATGATTGCATATTACAATGATTCGTTAGCAGGATGCTGTCATTTAATCTATGAATCTCAGTATCCTTATTTTCTGGATAACCATATTCCTGAGATTAATGATTTGAACGTATTTCCTGAGTATAGAAGAAAGCATATAGCAAACCGATTATTTGATGAATTAGAGCTTATTGCCTCAAAGACCTCTACCTACATAGGGCTAGGAGTAGGGCTGTACAGAGATTATGGAAATGCCCAAAGAATGTATACATCTCGTGGATACGTGATGGATGGTAGAGGTATGTCCTATAAAAATGTTCAAGTAATACCAGGAGAATCAGTTATGGTAGATGATGATCTATTAATATATTTAGTTAAGGATTTAAAGAGCACTTTATATTAGGTTCACACTTAAGTCGGTGAGATGTCATGAATGTAAGAACGTCGGAGTAACACAGTACGAGAAACTTATGAATGCCGTAATGTTATCAGAAAGCATTGTAAACACACAAGTTAGAAAGAAGGAAGTGAGATGAAGTGAAATCTCCGGGCGGTTCAATATTTCCTTATTATTATAAGGGCGGTGAAATTCATTGTCTAAAGTATGGGAACAAATATAGAGATGAAGAAAAGCTTTTTGAATTGATGAAACAAGAAGAGGATTTCATAATCAAAACAAACAAGAAATTAAAAATATGGGTCGATATGTACACAACACCGGTGACAAGTAAGGTTCTTCAAGAATTAATAAATAATCTAAAGAACTTAGATAACTATATTGAGAGACTATCGTTTGTCGGGTTATCTAGAATAAACGAATGGAGGTTAAAAAGAAGTATCAAAAAAGCAGGAATTGCCCTTAAAATTTCTTATTATTCTGACCCTGAAGATGCCAAGACATGGTTAGTAAGTGAAAAATAAAATAAATGAGGGTTTGACTGTGAATCTGGAATATAAAATCAATGATAACTGTATTGTCAGCGAGGTTGAAGAAGTGTTTATTCGATCAGGTATCAGGAGACCGGTAGGCGATTCAGATCGAATTCAGAGGATGATAGATAATGCAGATGAGATTATAACGGTAAGTGAAGGAAGTAAACTGGTGGGATTTTTAAGGGCAATTACAGATTATTCATATTGCTGCTATATTTCAGATATTGCAGTGGATATGAACTATCAAGGATTAGGAATTGGCAAAGAACTAATAAGAATATTGAAGGACAAATTAGGAGAAGACGAGATTCAATATGTGCTCACTTCAGCACCGAAAGCCGTAGGATTTTATGAGAGGATCGGATTTGAACGGGCAGATAAAGCATTTGTAATAAAAAGAAAACGGAATTGACGATATGGATCAAAAATCCTCTCCGGTTCGTAATACAAGAAACTTATACGCTCCTTAATGCATTATAATCAATAAATCATAGAATCGGGGATGTAAAAATGATAACAGAACTGAATAAATCAGAATTTTATAAGATACAACACATTACGGATAAGTGTAAGAATATCGAGGTTAGGGCTGTAGTTAGCGGGAATAACCCGGGTGGGGTCTATGCAGATCATCCAACAGAACCTACAGCAGCATTAATTTGGATTGAAGGACAAAAAGGTTTTCAGATTGTTGGAGATGCTCAGAGTAAAACATTTTTAACAGGATTAGAAGAATACATGAGAAATCATGTGGAACCCAAACTACAGAAGCAAAATATTAATTGGGTCGAGATTGGCCTAGATCCTGATCCTTGGGATAAAACGATACAAAACATTTTTAAAAAGCGCGATATTTCGAGTGATACTCAACATGTGTTTACATTAAGAGGGAATCCTCAATTTATTGAATCTCAAGATCATGAGGTGAATATTCAACGGATAAGTTGTGAGTTATTGAATTCAAGACGATTGGAAAACCATTCGTTTTTAGAAAGCAAAATATTACGGTTTTGGGATTCTACAGACTCTTTCTTAGAGCAAGGCTTCGGATACTTGGTTGAGGATAATAACAATGTGGTGAGTTTATGTTTTTCAGCATTTGTTGTAGATAAAACGCATGCCATTGATATCGAAACTCTTGAAGAGCATAAAAGAAGAAATTATGGCGCTGCAGTAGCTCGAGCATTTGTGCAGGAATGCGTACAAAAAGGAATTCATCCATACTGGGACTGTACTCCGGAAAATACTGGGTCTATTCGACTTGCAAAGAAAGTTGGAATGTCCCCTGATTTTGACTACCAAATTTCCTGGTATGGTTTATCCTAAGGGCGCTGTTATAAACCAGTTCGAAGATGGCCTCAACAGCAGCACAGAAACATTTGTGTTTCAGGGCCCTCGCCCTAACCCCAGTAGATGAAGTACCGGATAGGGGAAGCAAGCCAGTTGGACACATTCATATCACTAAAGAAGGAAGCATTTTAGGAAGAGGGACTTTCGTGATTACGGGTAATTTAAGACGAAATATTCTAAATCGAAATGAAGGAGTCATTGAATGAAGATCATTACTCAAACCTCAATTAATAACGGGGTAAGCATTCACTACCTTGATTCTCATCCGGGTCTGTCAATAATTTTGTG